>WTHG01000429.1 GCA_011523245.1 Verrucomicrobiales bacterium
CTGAAGATTCCCCGCACCTTCAACGCAAACAGGCGTTCGCCTTCGTGGTCAGCGGCCGATGCCAACGAAGTAAGCGTGAAGATTATGGCCGTGATCAGTCGCATATCAGATAATATTCTCCTGCAGTGCCTTTTGAGCCGCCTCAAAATCGCGATGTTTGATCGCGCTCACAATGGCTTTGTGTTCGGCGATGATTTCATCAAACCGATCAATGCGGGAGTAATCCATCAGCAACCGGGAAGTGATGCTCTGCCAGATTACCTCCAACTCACCGGAAGCCCTTCGCACCAATAATCGATGCAGGGCCAGATCATAATCCGCAATGGCTCTAATATCTTCACGCTCACAGGCGCGGGTCAGTTCGGCAAGGATGCCTTCAAGCTGTTCGTCATCTGCCTCGTTCAGTTGATCAAGGCATCGCTTCAGGCAATAGGTTTCCATTTCGCGCCGCATGGTTTGCAGCATTTGACGCTCCGATTCGACCGGCGGGGTGTTGATGCGCACTCCCTTGTTCGGGCGGTACACCAGCACGCCTTCCCGTGAAAGTTGCAGAAGCGCATCACGAATCGGCCCACGACTCACCCCAAAGCGTTCGGCTAATGCCTGTTCACGCACGGGCACCTCATTACTCCACACGCCGCATAATACTTCCGAGCGCAGCGTATCAACAATTTGCTCGCGTAACGAACGAACCTGTTGTTCCACAATCGGCACTCACCCAATCTCACAACCCAAATGGACACCGTCAAGTTGATTGTTAACAATTCACAATCAAAACCTTCCCCCTTCCTTGCCCTCAATCTATTTCAACACTTTCAACTGCAAATCCTTGAATGCATAATCATACCGTAGTCGTGGAGTTGCAGCCGAATCATGCGGCTCTTCACCCTCCAAACCCCGTCATTAGCGTCGGCGTGGTCTCCCTGCTCGTGGGCTTCTGGGCGTCGAAGGTCGCCACAAATGCCATTCTTACACGTTGCCAATTCGACGGGCGTGGAGCGGTTTAAGCAACCAATTCTTTGATCAGCTCACCGCCGGTTTGGCTGAGTTGCTTGAAGCGGCCGCCGTGGAAGTAGGTGAGCTTGTTATCGTCCAGACCGAGCAGACGCAGGAGAGTGATGTGGAAGTCGCGGATGGGGTGGGCGACCTCCGAAGCGGTGTCGCCAATCTCGTCTGTGGCGCCGATGATGTGTCCCTTCTTCACGCCGCCGCCAGCAAGGAAAATAGGCATGGCGTTTTTGTTATGATCACGGCCCAGCCGTTCGCCGCCACCGCGCTTGCCGTTGTCCGGCGTGCGACCGAATTCGCCGCACCAGACGACAAGCGTATCGTCGAGCATGCCGCGTTGCTTTAGATCTTTTAACAGGGCCGCGATAGGTTGATCGACCGAGCGGATGCGTTCGCTGTGAGATTTGCCCAGATAATCGTGTGAATCCCAACCGGCCGTGTAGGCCTGGACAAAACGCACACCGCGCTCGAGCAACCGCCGCGCCAGCAGCAGACGTCGGCCGAATTCCTTGGTGCGATCTTCGTTGAGCCCGTACGCCTCGCGGGTGGTTTCCTTTTCCTGCCCGAGATCAAGAATGCCGGGCACCTTCATCTGCATGCGGTAAGCCAACTCATAGCTGTCCATGCGCGCGGACAATTCCGTATGGCCCGGACGCCTGGCGGCGTGGGATTGGTTGAGTTGCGCGAGCAGATCGAGGTTGCTGCGCTGTTGCCCGCGCGTGACGCCCTTGGGTGGATGCAGATCGAGAATGGGCGAGCCCTTCGCACGCAAGGTGGTGCCCTGATAATGAGGTGGCAAATAGCCGTTGGACCAATTGGCCGCGCCGCCCTGCGGATAGGCCACCTCGGGCAACACCACGAAGCCCGGCAAATCCTGATTCTCTGAGCCCAGCCCATACGTCACCCACGAGCCAATCGCCGGATCGCCGCCGAAACGGTTGCCGGTGTTCATGTGATAGTTGGCCGTGGGATGATTGATCGATTCGGCCTGACACCCGCGGTACACGCACAACTCATCGGCCACATCCGCGAGGTGCTCCCAGTGCTCGCAAAGATCGATGCCGCTTTGTCCGGCTTGGCGAAAATTGAACGGGCTTTGCACGTAATAGCGTTCGCCCGAGCCCATCGCCGAGAGAAATTTGCTCTGTCGCTTAAACTTCTGCAGATGCAATTCGCGCAGCTTCGGCTTGGGATCGAAGGTATCGATATGGCTCGGCCCGCCGGCCATGTAGAGAAAAATGCACCGCTTTGCCTTGGCCTGCGGAAAGTGCGCCACCTTCGGCGCCAACGGTCCCTTCGTCTCCTCCGCCCGCAACATCGAGTGAAACGCCAGCGCACCCAGCCCGCCGTTAACTCCGTAAATAAATTCGCGTCGATTCATGGATTAATAGATGTAGATAAATTCGTTCGAGTTAAACAAAACCAAACACAACTCCGCCAACGCGCGGGTATGCGGCTTCGCATCCCATGGTTTGAGATCGGGCACGTATTCGTTGCCGGAATAAATATCGAGATCCTCCACCCACCAAAAATCAAGGCCGGTCATTTCCTCGACCATTTGGCGAATAACATATTTGGGCGGCTCCACTTTCACCGGCACAGTAACCTGATGATGCGCCAAGGACTTGGCAATATGGTCACGACAGAACTTCATCTCAGCCGGCGAGGGCTGGCGTTGAAAGGTCAGTTGAAAGGCGCGGACGATTTGCAGGTTAAGATTGTTCGGTTTCTCCTTTTCCAACCGCGCCGCAAAGGCCAGTGCCCGGGCGTGGTTGATCGGGCTGTTCATCAGCGTAAATGCCTGCGGGGCGATGGTCGCGGTTTCGCGGCGTTCACAAGAAACGTCCGGTCCGGGCTTGTTGAACACCTCCAACATCGGGTCGGCCAGCGTGCGAATGCGCTCAGCGTAAAGCGTGCGGCGGTTGCGCTGGGCGGGCTTGGGATCGGCCTGATACGCCGGACCGACTGAGCCCATGATGTGCCGCGGCTGCATGGCCACTTCCTCGTTGATCTCCGGATGTGCCGGAATACCGCCCAACGCGCGATTCAGTTCGCCGGACACCGCCAGCATTGCATCGCGCAGCTCCTCAGCCGTCAATCGGCGTGGGGTAAAGACTGCGTAGCTCGTTTTGTTAGGATCGAGTTTGGCCATGGTTTCCGGAGTAGGATGAGCCACAGCGCGTTGATAAGCCGCTGATGTGAGGATGATCCGGTGCAGTTTTTTGAAGGACCAACCTCCCTCCATAAAGGTCGCCGCCAGCCAGTCGAGCAATTCCGGATGAGTTGGCTGTTTGCCGGTGCCGCCAAAGTTGTTCGGATTACCCGCGATCGCCTGACCAAAGTGCCATTGCCAGACGCGGTTCACGATTACGCGCGCCGTCAGCGGATTGTTCTTGTTGGCAATCCACTGCGCCAACTCCGTGCGGCGACCACTATTTTCCAACGTCACCGAGGCGCCCTTTTCCGATCCGGCGAACAGGCTCAACACGCCCGGACTCACGGCGGCCTGTGGCGATTCGATCGAGCCGCCTTTCAAAATATGAATGCGATCATTCGCGCCATTGGCCACCGAGAAGGCCAGTGGATTGCTGCGCTTGAGCTGGTAGTTGAGCTGTTGCTGACGTTTTCGGTTCACCTTGCCGTGTCCGATTTTTTCCGACTCCCGATCAAATACCAGCACCGGTCGATCATCTTCGGGCAACGTGGTAATGCTGCGGATCGCCTTGGTTTTCTGCAGGCGTAAATAACGCTCCCGATCCGTTTTGATGCCCGTGAGATTTTCGTTTTTTTGCCACGGCAATTTCCGGTCCTGAAAACTCAACGAACCGAACACCGCCTGCATCCGATAAAAATCCTTGGTAGGAATCGGGTCAAACTTGTGATCGTGACATTTCGCGCAGCGCAACTCGTTGGCGAGAAAGGTAACACCGACGGAGTTGACCACATCATCCAGATACTGCTGGCGCGTCACCGCCGCCACGCTCATAGCTGTGTGTTCCCACGGGCCCATGCGCAGGAACCCGGTGGCGATCAGGTGATCCGGATCATTCGGCTTCAGCTCATCGCCGGCAATCTGTTCGCGCACAAACTGGTCATACGGCTTGTCGGCATTAAACGCGCGCACTACATAATCGCGATAACGCCACGCGTGCGGCCGTGGGTAGTCATTGGAGAATCCGGCCGAATCGGCATAGCGCACCACATCTAGCCAATGCCGTGCCATCTGCTCGCCGTAATGCGGACTGGCCAGCAGCCGATCGATCAGCGCGACCCACGCCGACTCCGGATCCTTTTCCCACGCCGCCACAAACTCAAACGTCTCCTTCGGCGTTGGCGGCAAGCCCGTGAGATTGTACGTCACCCGCCGAATCAACGTCACCGCCCCGGCATGTTTTGCCATCGCCAATCCCTTCGGCAACCGCGCGTTAATAAACGCATCGATCGGGTGCCCTTTCGCCGGCACAGCCGGTTTGGATACCGGCTGATAGGCCCATAATTTTTGGGGATCGTATTTGCGATTGGTCCAGCCGGCATCCAGTCCGCCGCTGGTTTTCACCATCACGCCATCGGTCTCGCCCCAAGGATCTGCTTCCTTGAGGATCGCCGCCACGCGCTTGGCATCCGGCCAAGGGGCGTCGGCGGTAATCCATTCCTTGATGTACCCGATTTGTTCATCGGAAAGTTTGTCGTTTTCCTTCGGCGGCATGGCGGACCAATCATCCTCATGCGCACGCGTAACCGCCAAATACAACGGACTGGCCATCGCCTTGCCCGGTACCAGCGCCGGTTCTTCGCTCTCGCCACCCTTCAGCAATCCCGCCCGAGTGCGCATATCCAGATCGCCTTTGAGCTTCTCTGGATCATCCCCATGACAGGTGAGGCACTTGACCTTAAAGAGCGGCTGAATCTTACGCGCAAACAACACATCAGCCGGCACTTCCACGGCATGGGCCCAAGATCCGGCTAAGAGCAATACGGCGGCGGTGAGTTGGATTCCTTGGGTCTGCATGTGCAATG
Source organism: Verrucomicrobiales bacterium (assembly GCA_011523245.1). GTDB lineage: Bacteria > Verrucomicrobiota > Verrucomicrobiia > Limisphaerales > UBA1100 > UBA1100. Next base: position 5,026 of record WTHG01000429.1, read on the forward strand.
GGGGAGCCTATAGCACCAAGCGTGTATTATCAATCATCCAAGACCTTGTTACACGCTGGACAGCCCTGTGCGCGGGAGTATCATTTGAGCACCAAGTTATGTTTGATTTTTTGGGCGAACAGGAGGCGTCGATTTGTGGCGGGAGCCACTTGAAACGGCGGGAGTTTCTGCAGGTCGGGGCGCTGGGCGCCGTGGGCTTGTCGCTGCCGCAAGTGCTGGCGGCCAAGGAGGCCGGGGCCGTGCGGGCGGGCCATGAGGACAAGGCCTGCATTATGATCTTTAATCTCGGCGCCCCCAGCCACGTGGATTTGTGGGATATGAAACCGGAGGCAGCCGCTGAGTACCGCGGACCTTTCAAGCCGATCCGGACCAAGTCCGAAGACATCGAGGTTTCCGAGATTCTACCGCAACACGCGAAGGTAGCGGATAAATTTTCGCTGGTGCGCTCGGTGCATCACGGTGGCGCGGCGGTGCACGATGCGGGCTGGCAGATCATGCAAACCGGCCGGCGCTTCTCGGGCGGAGTGCAAACGCCCCATGCGGGCGCAGTGGCGAGTCATCTGCTCGGACGCAAGAGCGATCTGCCCCCGTTCGTGGTGTTGCCTGAATTGATGGGTCGCGGCGGCGGCAATCTGCCCAACGGTCAGGCGGGCGGTTTTCTCGGCAAGGCACATGATCCATTTGCTCTCAATGCCGATCCTTCCAAGAAGGATTTCAAAGTGCCAGACTTGTTGCCGCCGGACCAAATCGGGGCGGCGCGATTGGAGCGCCGGCGTAGCATGCGCGATATCGTCGATGGCGCGGTGAAGAGTTTTGAGGCCAGTGAAGATGCACGCCTGCTCAACGACACGTTTCACTCGGCCTTCCGAATGATGACTAGCGAACAGGCGCGCGCAGCATTTGATCTTTCGAAAGAAAAGCAATCGGTGCGCGAGCGTTACGGTATGAACCGCTTCGGCCAATGCTGCCTGCTGGCGCGGCGCTTGGTGGAGAATGGCGTTCGTTTCGTGACGCTGAACAGTTTCCTCACGGTTTTCAGTCAGTTGTCATGGGACATCCATGGGTCGAAGCCGTTCATGTCCATAAAGCAAATGGCGGAGATCATCGCCCCGATGTACGATCAGGGCTACAGCGCATTGATCGAGGATTTACACGAGCGTGGCTTGCTGGACAACACGCTAGTGACCACGCTGGCGGAGTTTGGGCGGACCCCCAAGATGAACCCGGCCGGCGGTCGCGATCACTGGCCGCAATGTTTCACGTGCAGCTTTGCCGGCGGCGGCGTGAAGGGCGGCCGCGTGGTGGGTAAGAGCGATGCGATGGGCGGTTTTCCGACTGAACGCACGGTGAGCCCCGGTGATGTGGTGGCGACGATCTTCCACAGCCTGGGTTTGAACC
>WTHG01000195.1 GCA_011523245.1 Verrucomicrobiales bacterium
CAGGTGTAGCGTTTCAGGATCCGCGCATGATCAGACGTGAGCGCCGTGCCTTGCGGCGCAACCGCTTGTTTCAAGCCCGCCATGTGGCAAGCCATAGTGTCGAGCTGCCCTTCACACACGAGCGCGGATTTCGCGGCCAAAATTTCCCGGCGAGCCTTGTCCAGTCCGTAGAAGACCTTGCTCTTGTGAAACAACGGGGTCTCCGGCGAGTTCACGTACTTCGCCGCTTTCACCTCCGAATCCAGCACTCGGCCACTGAAGCCAATCACTCGGCCCTGTTCATCATGGATGGGAAACATCAGCCGGCCACGAAATCGCCCATAACGTTTGCCATCCTTGTTGGCGACCAGACCGGCTTCCTCCATCAACTCCAAGTCAAACTTCTGGGCCGCCGCCCAATTCACCGTATCCTCCCAGGATTCAGGGGCGTATCCCAGCTGGAAGGTCTCCGCTGCACCGCGGGTCATGCCGCGGGTTTTCAGATAATTTCGTGCCGGTTGACCACCAGCCTCGTTCATCAACACGCCGTGCCATCGTTTGGCCAGCTCCGCGTGTACGTGCAACAACAAATCCTTCTTGCGCCGCGAACGCTCGGCCTGAGGGTTTTGATCAAACTCCAGCACAATCCCCCCGCGCTCAGCCAGTCGCTTGACCGCTTCAATGAATTCCACGTGCTCGTATTCCTGAACAAACTTGAAGACATCTCCACTCGCATGACACCCAAAGCAGTGATAGATTTGCCGCTGTGGGTTGACATTGAAGCTCGGGCTTTTCTCCTTGTGAAACGGGCATAAGGCCACGTGATTTCCCCCAGCACGCTTAAGCGGAAAATAACTTCCGATCACCTCGACGATATCATTCGCTGCCCGGATTTGCTCAATAGTGGACTGGGAGATGCGCCCGGCCATGGCGCTAACGTTGGCTGTGGTTGAAAAGCCATTGCCGAATTTCGGCCGCCTGCGGATGCTGTGGACTCAGCTCCAGCACTTTCCGGAAATGCACCGCCGCCTTATCCGAATCCTTAAGATGATCCGAATACAACCCGCCCAACGCCAAGTGCGCCGATAGATCGTTCTTATACAAATCCAGTAAACCATGAAATTCCGTGGCCGCGTCCACATAATACGCACTACGGCTCAAGGCCGAGGCAAAACCGTGTCGTGTCACCTTGGAAAGCGGGTTGATGGCCAAGGCCTGTTCATAAACCGGCAAGGCCTGCTTCACTTCTCCCTGCACCTGCAGGGCCAGCGCAATATTCACGTAGGCCTGTTGATAGGCGGGGTTTAACTGCAATACCTTTCGATAGCCGGCAATAGCACTATCCAGTTCATTGATCCGATGGTGATGCAGTGCCGCTTCAAACATCTTGGTTAGCCCTTCAGGATCAGCCACGGCTCCGGGCTCCGGTCGCTTTGGCTTCACGTATTGGTACCGAACCACACCGGGCACGGCTTTGACCTCTGTTGGTTTCGTGGTCTCCGGCTCGACATGCGACTGGGTCACGGTGGTCTTGGCAATCTTCACCGGCGGCCGATTGGTCGGTGTGACCGGCGGTACGATTACTTCCACGGGCGGCCGATTGGTCAGAGGTGGCCTCACTTGCGTCACGCGCACCGGCGGCTTGTTGGTCGCCAGTGGAATCTCTACCACTGTATTGGTTGGCGCCGGTACTGCCTTCACCAAATTGGTCGGGGCCGCATTCGTGGCGGGGGGGATCTCAATAACCAGATTGGTGGTGGCCGTATTAGTGCCTGAAGGCGCCCACACTGCAGTTAATTGATTAGTTTCTACGATGGGAGGAACCACCGGTGACGGATTTGGCCGCATTTTTGCCTGCAAGGCATCTGCCAAGGTCTGCACGCCGGGGGCCGGCTCCCGGGCCAGTTTCAAATACTGCTGAAAGGCCTCCAACGCTTTTGCATCATTGCCCGGCAGATACCATTGATAGGTCATGGCCAAGTTCAGATGGGCCTGCTCAAATTTCGGATTGCGCTTCAAGGCTGCCTCAAAACTCTTCGCGGCTTCCGAAGGCTGAACCATCCATAACTGCGCCATCCCCAACCGATTGTGGGCCACGGCCGAGCGATCATCCTGCGCGAGGGCTTTTTGGTATTCCGTGCTAGCCGCCGCCCAATTCATTTCCTTGCGATACACTTCTCCCAGCCAGTAGTAGGCATGAAACGAGGGCTCAGCCGACATGGAATAAGCGTGCAATTCTGTCTTCGCATCCGCTAATCGTTCCCGATCAATGGCCAGCCGGCCCGTATTGAATTTCAAAACAAACGCCGCATCCTCTGGGGAGTTCCGCCGTTCCCCGGCCATGTTAATCGCTCGTTGGAACGCTTCATGGGCTCCATCCAAATCGCCCGCCTGGTGGCGCGCCAAGCCCAGATAATTCCAGGCCCGCCATTCGCCCGGCAGTAGTTTCACCGCCTTTTCAAATTGCGCCACCGCCTGCTTGGGTTCACCGGCCTTGAGCCGTGCTTCGCCTTCAAACATCGCCCGTGCTCCCGGTGGTTGGCAACCCAACCCGACCAGTAGCAGACCGCACACAGCAATAACTTGGAACTTTTGTCTCGTCCCCATGAGTAGAAAACCTATCTTGGTGAGGAAGCATGGTTGCAAATCTGGCACATTTGGCAAAGAAGCATTATTCACCGGGAAAACGCAGATTATTCACGGTCATCGTCGGGCTCCTTCTCGCCGGACCAACGTTGGGTGCAGCAGCCAAAGTGCCGGTCATTAAAGTGCAGGCCGCCGATGCCACGCGCCATTTTCAACCGCGGATAGACCGCGTCAACGCCATGTTACAGGCGGGACTGGAAGCCTTGGCTCCTGATGCTCACTGGCGGCAGTTCGTCTCTACCAACGATCTCGTAGGACTCAAGGTCAACGCTAATTTAGGAACACTCACCGGCACGCGACCCGCCGTCGTTCAGGCCGTAGCTCAAGGCCTGATGGCCAGCGGTGTGCCGGCGAAAAACATTGTGATCTGGGATCGCAATCTGGCCGATTTAAAACGGGCTGGTTACATCCCGTTGGCCCGCGAATTGGGAGTGCAATTAGCCGGCAGCCGAGAGGCAGGTTTCGGGGAATGGGATGCCTATACCGTCCCCGCCCTGCACTGGGAACTCGCCACCGGCGATCATCTCTTTGGAAGAACTAAAACAAGTACCAAGTCGCATATTTCCCGGCTAATCACTGATCGTCTTACGGCGATTATCAGCATTCACCCTCCCATTGCCGACCGGCAAAATGGCGCCCGCGGGCATTTGCAGGAACTGGCCTTGGCCGCAGCGGACAACACCGATCGGTTCCGGGTCTCCACTCCTCACCTTACTCCCGCCATTCCCGAGCTGCTCGATCGGATTGCCTTTTCCCACACCCTACCCGGCCCGGTGTTTAAAAAAACCCTGCATCAACTCCAAACCCAAAAACCAAAGCACGCCTTCCCATTGCATCTGCTACAAACCTCCGGCCAGGTTTTTTATTACTACGAAGAAGCCGCCGAACGTGCACTCCATCCGCATACTGCCTTTACCTTGGCCTATGAAACAGCCAAGGAAACCGGCCGCCACCAAACCCTGCTGATTCGCGGAGACTCCCACGAATGGGAACAGATCATTCATCCGAACGGTCGCAACACCCTGCAGCGACGTACGCTGGGCAAGGAGGAGGCTAGGCAATCCAAACTGCGTCTGCACATCACCGACGCGCTCCTTTGCCAATTCCATCAAGGCGACCAATCGCGGCCTGATTATGCCACGGCCATCAACGAACTGTGGATCAGCCGTGATCCGGTCGCCCTAGATGCCTTGTCCGCCGAATTGATCGCCTCCCTGCGGCGCTCATTAAATCTGCCTGTGCGGCGGTCGCCCAATGCCATGTTGCGCAATGCCGCCAAGATGTATCTAGGCTCAGATCGTCAAGAGGATTGGGACGTTAAAGAGATCAAGCTTGAGGACCGCGCGCCTGAATGAAATCGCGGATGAGGTTCAGTTCTTCCTCGCCGGCGATGGTGTGTTCCTTGGCGAATTCATGCGCCTCAACCTGCAGACCGCCATCAGCCTGAAGTTGATTCAACTGGCCCTTCACTTTTTCCGCCGGGATGAGGGGATCAAACGTGCCGTAAGTGAATAGGATCTCCTGTTGCGTGGCCACCCCGGAGAGTTCCTGCAAGGCGGTGTCGGGTTCGTGCACGTAACCACTTACGCCAATGCAACCGGCGAGCTTGTGCGGATAGCGCATGGCCACCTCCAAAGTCATCAGACAGCCTTGGCTGAAACCAAATTGATAAATCTGTTCCGCCGGAAACCCCGCTTCCCGCTGGGCATCAAGTAGTTCCATCAAAGCCGCCCGGCTGCGCTCCACACCGGGGGCGGGGTTCTCAAAGATGTCGTACCATGAAAAACCGCCGTGATAATCATCCGGGGCATTGACCAGCAGATAGTTTAACCACGGCACATTTAACCCCGTGGGAAGCCAGCGATAACCTTCCATGCTGTCGCCCAAGCCGTGCAGCACGACCATCAGCCATTTGGAGTCCGGTTCGGCCGCCGGGATGAGTTCGTGGGTGAGCATGGCTACATTCGCGGGATCGTGATGCCGGTTTGGCCCTGGTATTTGCCGCCACGGTCGGCGTAACTGGTCTCGCAAATTTCTTCAGCCTCGAAAAAGAGGACCTGCGCGAGGCCTTCATTAGCGTAGACCTTAGCGGGCAACGGAGTGGTGTTGGAAATCTCCAAGGTCACGTGACCTTCCCATTCGGGCTCAAAGGGGGTGACGTTGACGATGATGCCGCAGCGGGCGTAGGTGCTTTTGCCGAGGCACACGGTGAGGACGTGGCGCGGGATACGGAAGTATTCCACACTGCGCGCCAACGCAAAGGAGTTGGGCGGCACGATGCATTCATCCGCGGTGACATTGACAAAGGAATCCTCGGCAAAGCCCTTGGGATCGACGATGGAGTTAAAGACGTTGGTGAACACCTTGAACTCGTCCGACACGCGCAGGTCATAGCCGTAGCTGGAGACGCCGTAGCTGATCACGCGGCTGCCATCCTCGGCGGCGCGCACTTGGCCGTCGGCAAACGGCTCAATCATGCCGTGCTCGGTGGCCATTTTACGAATCCATTGATCGGAATGAATACCCATGAGTGGGCGCAGAATACGGCGTGAGGGCGCCGGTGCAAAAAAAAACGGCCCCCGACTTATTGACGGGGGCCGTTTGAGTTGAAGGGGCGCTGGCGGCACCGCAATGCCGCCAGCGCAGTGTTCTCCACCTACCAACTTAAAGCGGATGCGGTCTGGTATTCGGTGACGCGCGTCTCGAAGAAGTTTTTCTCTTTGGCCAGATCGATGGTCTCGCTCATCCACGGGAAGGGATTGTCCGAGCCGTACTTGGTGGCCAGGCCGATGCGCTCGAGGCGACGGTCAGCGATGTGCTGCACGTACTCACGGAAGAGGCCGGCGTTGAGGCCGAGGATGCCGCGCGGCAGGCAGTCCTGCGCGTAGGCGATCTCCAGCTCCACGGCTTCCTCGATGAGGCCGTCGATTTCCTTCTGGAACTCAGGCGTCCACGCTTCGGGATTCTCGGCCTTGATGCCGTTGATGAGGTCGAGGCCGAAGTTCATGTGGATGGATTCATCGCGCATGATGTACTGGAACTGCTCGCCAATGCCGGTCATGCGGTTGCCGCGATGGAAGGACAGGATCATCACGAAGCCCGAGTAGAAGAAGATGCCTTCCATAATCACGTAGAACCCAATGAGGTTCTTGAGGAAGGTCTGAATCCCCTCGGTAGTGTCGGTGGTGAAGCCCTCCTGCATGATATCGCTGGTGAGCTTCATCTCGAAGTTGTCCTTGTCGCTGATGGAATTCACCTCGTGGTACATATTGAACACTTCGCGCTCATCGAGGTTCAGGGATTCGCAGATGTAATGGAAGGTGTGCGTATGGATGGCCTCTTCGAAGGCCTGGCGCAACAGGTACTGGCGGCACTCGGGGTTGGTCACGTGCTTGAAGATGGCGAGCACGATGTTGTTGCCCACGAGGCTTTCGGCCGTACTGAAGAAGCCGAGGTTGCGCATGATCACGCGGCGTTCGTCGGCGGTGAGCTTGTTGGATTTCCATAGCTCGATATCCTTCTGCATCGGCACCTCATCGGGCATCCAATGGTTTTTGCAGCCATTGAGATAATGCTCCCAAGCCCAGTCGTACTTGATGGGCATGAGCTGGTTGACATCCACGGCATTGCAGTTGATGAGCCGTTTATTCTCCACGTTGATGCGCTTGGTGAGGTCATGGGCCTCCGGACGCTGGTCGCTGACATTGCAACAAGACATAGGTTTTCCTCCTTGGTTAGGTTAATGGTTGGTTAAATTACTGACAGGCCTCGCACTCGGGGT
>WTHG01000330.1 GCA_011523245.1 Verrucomicrobiales bacterium
CTGGATCGGCTGCGCGAACTGCGCCGCGTCCTCACCGCGATGGCGGCCGACACCGCCAACAATCTCCGGAACCACGTGGAGCAGGGCGAACTAATCACTAAACAGGCCGTCAACTATCTGGAGGCCATCAAATTGGATGGCTGGACGGATAATGAACTGGAAGTTTTCAAGGCCGATTTACTAGATCCTTTTCTGAAACTGGACCCAGTGCAGGTTGATGAAAACGACAAAGCCACCTTGCTGGCATTGCAGCCAGTCGTGAATCGTTGGGAGCAAACCATTCGCAACCTCCTCCCCCAAGGGGCCGCGGCGTTGGATGCGCTGGATCCGGACACGCGCGCCGCGGTGGAGCGCTTTGATCGTACCCCGCGATGGCAGCGGCTCGAGACGCAATTGTTGGATGGCGCCGGCGGATTGGTAAACCAACTGGCGGCTGAGCATAATGTGGAGTTACTTGCCCTCACCGCGCGCCGTTTCCAAATGTTGTGGCACCCCGGCGCCTTGGGCAATGTGGATGATGAGTCGGCCAATGAGGTAGAAGACAATCCCTTGGCCACCCCGCGCACGCTTCCTGTGGCTGCCACCAACATGGTAACGGACCTGACCACCGGTATTCTCGAAGGCGCGATTTCAGAAAATCCGGAAGAGAAATTGTTCGTGGTGCTCTTCACCGATGGCCAACACAATGTCGATGGCACGTCGCCATTAGGGATGGCCGCGCAGTTGAAAGATCGCGGCATCGCCGTACATGTTGTGGGCATGGGCACCACGGAAGTGGCGCGTGATTTGGCCGTTCTGAAGGCCGAGACGCCCAGCGCCGTTTATCCCGATGCCCGGCTCACCGGCCATGTGATCGTGCAGGATGGTATGGATCCGGGCAAACCATTCACTGTGCGCATAGAGCATCACGGCGTGCCGGTGTGGCAGCGTGAATTTGTCACCGCCCGCAAGCGCCGCAAGCTGCCGTTTGATTTCCCGATCAAAGCCATCGTGGATGCCGAGCAAGCCCGCCTGAGTAAAGATCTGCGTTTTGCGAATTTGCCCTTGGTATTCAACGTGGTGATCCCGCCGGTGGAAGGGGAATCCAAGGACGACAACAATGTCGGCACCTTGCGCGTGAACGCCGTTACCCAAAAGCCGCGCATCCTGTTTGTGGATACTCGCCCGCGCTGGGAATTTCGCTACCTGCGCAACTTGCTGGAGCGTGATGAACGCTGGGAGGTGAATACCATTCAGGCTAACTGGACCAATGCCGGCACGCCTACCATGGGTCCGCGCGGGAATCAGCTTGGGCAATTTCCTAACTCGCGCGATTTATTTTTCCAGTATCAACTCGTGATTATGGGCGACGTGAATAAGGGCGTGTTTGCGCCGGCCGAACTCCAGTGGATGCGCGAATTTGTGCAATTCAATGGAGGCGGCATGATCTTCATTGATGGCCGCATGGAACGGCATTTTAATTTTATCGGGACCCCGGTGTACGATCTGCTTCCCGTAAAACTGGCCGCGCAAGGACAGACCGAGCTGCGTAGTTTGGAGACATCCCTGCGCTTTCGCAGTGCCGGCGGTGCGCAGGCTCCCCTGATGTTGGCTGCGGATTCCGCTTCCAACCTGAAAATCTGGAACGATCTACCCGGCCCGCGTTGGGCGGCGCTCTCCGAGGCCTTGCCCGGCGCGGAAACGTTGCTGGAAATTGTCGATGCCAACACGCAAAAGGCTGTACCCGGCCTGGTCTTCCGCAGATTCGGAGCTGGGCGCGTGCTGTATTCCGCCTTTGATGAATCCTGGCGCTGGCGGAAAGGAGTCGCTGATCTACACCATCAACGCTATTGGAATCAGGTTGCCAAATGGATCATGGAGCCGCCTTTTGCTGTGCAGGATGCTTACATTGCTCTGGACTCCGGCCCCACCAGTTATGAGCTGGAAGAAACCGCGCTCATCCGTGTACGCATCACCAATCCTCAACTAGCCGTCAACCCCAACCTTAAACCCGAGGCTGTGATTCTCCGCGAAGGCCGCGTTTTTGACACAGTGCCATTGGCCTCCGATCCACAATCCCTCACCTTTCGCGGTGAAACCGCGCCGTTGGAGGCCGGAGATTATGAAGTTCGTGTGCGCATACCCGGTGTTCCGGATGGGCTGATCAAGGCCAGCACTGCCTTCACCGTTGCCTCCAATCCTTTCGGCGAGCTGGGTCGTCTGCACTGCGACGAATTGCTCCTGCGCCAAATCGCCAAGGATTCCGGGGGCGAATACTATCGCGAAGAGGAGATGCAACGCTTGGTGGAACTGCTGGGCCCCGCTAGTGACCATCGTGAAATCACCGAAGAAATCCAGCTCTGGCAAAGCTACTGGTGGTTTGCCCCAATCATGCTCCTCCTCACCACCGAATGGATCCTTCGTCGCACGAAAGGGCTGGTGTAATGAGTTCTCAACTTGATCCCTACATCCGCACCAAACTGTTGGCATTTCGTGGCCGGTTTCGGTGGTTGGTGTTTTTGCGCGGGGTGAGTTGTGGATTGCTGGCGTTGCTGGGGGGGGTATTGATTTTATCTCTGGCCGACTGGTTGATCGTGATGGATGACCGCACTCGTTATGTGCTGAGCGGAGGGATGTATTTCTCCGCGTTGTTGATCACGTGGCTAACATGTATCCGTCCACTATTACGGGTGCTGGATGAACGGGAGTTGGCGGCCATGATGGAGCGGGAGGAGCCGACGTTGAAATCGCGGCTATTATCGGCTGTGGAATTGGCCGAAGACGAACGGGAACATGAATCAGCTCAGTTCCGTCGGCAGGCGCAGGCGGAGGTAGTGGAATCTCTGCGGGCGGTGGTGTTGGAACGCTTGTTGCCCACGCGGCTGGTGCAGACTTGGCTGATCGCGGTCACTGTGGTGATTCTGGCTACGGGCTTGATGGCGGCGTTTGATTCGGGACGCACCTTGATGGTGCGGGCGTTGATGCCCATGATGAATATTGATCGGGTATCGCGAAACAGCATTGTTATTCTCACGCCGGAAGGCGGCAATACCGCCGTGCCGGAAAATGACGAGATCGAGATCCGGATTAAGGTGCGTGGTCCGGAACTGGAAGAGGCTCCCTTGCTCATTGCCGAGCGGCCGGATCAACAGGCGCAAAAGGCGGTGTTCGTTCCGGTGAACGAACTGGATGCGGTGGGAGAGTATGTCACCACCATTGCCGTGGAATCACAAGATGTGGAATATCGCGTGCACGCCGGTGATGCAGTCAGCCGCCGTTATACCCTGGTGAGTCGACAACGGCCGCAGGTGTTGCGTTATATGAAGACGTACACATTACCGGATTACACTGCTCGTCCACCAGAAACGCAATCCGGCGATGATGGGAATCTCGTTGGACTGATCGGCACCCAAGTAAATCTAGAATTGGAACTGAATCAGGCAGTCGAGAGCGTAATCATGGCGCAGGTGACTCAATCGGCTACTAATAGGATTAACTTTGCGCCCGGCAGTGAACCGACCCGATGGAGTTTGGATCTGGAGTTGACCGAAAACGGCGCCTATAAAATCCACCTCGCCACTGCTGAAGGGTTAGGCAACAAATCGCCCGTGGAATACTCCATTCAGGCTGAGCCGGATTTAATCCCCACCATCGAGCTGACCAAACCAGGCCCGGAGCTGACCGTGGCCCCCGAAGTGATTCTCAAACTGGAAGGCGAAGCCGAGGATGATATTGGGTTGGCCAAGATTGAGCAGTTGATCAAAATCAATGATCAAGATTGGGAACCTACCGAACTGCAATTCGGCCAACCTCTCAGCACCAACGTCGTCATTGCCGTGGAGTGGGATCTTCTCAAGATCGAAGCCAAACCTGGCGATATCGTTCTCACCAAGCTCGCCGCCGAAGACCTCAAAGGCAGCCGCACCGAATCCCGGCCCGTGCGCTTGAAGCTCGATTCTACACTGTTCGAAACCCACCGCATCGCCGCCTTAAAGGAGCAGCGGCAATGGACCACCAACCTGTTGGCGGCCACGCAAAAAACAATGGGTTTTCATCAAACCCTTCCTGAGGAGCTGGATGATCTTGTCCAACCGGGAAACGACGCCGAGCGCCGTGCAAAAGCCACCGAAGCCCTCAAGGCTTTAGGTGTGGCACAAACAACCTGGCAACAAGCCGGCGGCAATTTACCCTCGCTCATTCGCAAAGCTCGACCGGGTCGGGAAGCTACCGGCTTCAGTTTGGTGGGTAGATTGATCGTGCAGATGGAGTCCGATTGGCTGGAACGCGCCCGGCTGCATTTGCGCCCCATGGAAGGCATCGTGGTGGATCCCCGTGTCGAGGTTCACGCCAAGCAACTACCTGACGTCATGAAATCCATTCAGTCCGCCGCCACCGGCATGGACACCACAGTGGGAGCCTGGCTCGCCGCAGACGAAGCTGCCGTGGCGTTGGATTTGCTCGATTACATTCAACGCGCCGCCGAAAGCATGCACCGTGTGGCCAAGGCCGATCGGAATACAGATCCCCAAGTGTGGGCACGTTTATTGCGCCGGCAAGAAAGCGCCGGCCGTGAATTGGATGTGGCTCTGGATGTCTTGAAGAAACTTGGCGGCCGCTTACCGAAGGCGCAGGCCAAAATCGTACAGGCCTTGCACTCGGACTTAACAAAAATCCACACCACACTCAGTGAAGCACAGTCCGCCGAAGCAGAACCGCAAGCCGCACTCCTAACCGAAGGAGAACGCTGGACCGAGGCCATCACCGGCGCGCGCGATATTTTCCGGCCGATTGTCGATGAGCTTAACAAAGCCGCCCTACAGGCTCGGGCTACGCTGGAGCAATCCATGAGCACCACCTCCGCCACCGTGGACCGCGTGCGCGGCGGGCTTCAAGCCGTCAAACAGGCTGAAGATAATCTCAACAAAGCTAGAGACAACGGAGAAAATGTTCTCTCCGCTCAGGCTGCCTTGAAAGTGGCGGAAGAACACCTCGCACTCGAATGGCGCATCGCCCCACAATTGTTGCGCGGCCGGGCGCGCATGGAAGAATCCGGCAAAGCCAGTAACGCCCTATTTGTCAGCGACACCGCTCAGGCTGCTGCGGCATTGGGCGCCGTAAAAGATGGCCTCGAAGCCGGCCGCGACCGGCGCGAGGTGGAGGCTCAACTCAAGGGCATTGCCGATGCCTTGAAAACCTTAGAGGCCGCCCATGAACTCGCGCTCCTGGAAAACGCCCTCAAGAATCTAGCCAACCGTGAACGCTGGGAGCATTTGGCGACCGATGCCAATTCCCTGCGCCCCCGCGATTGGCAATGGCTTTCTCGTCGCCTCGCTTTGTCACCCGAAAAACTTCGCGCCGTGGGCCTTGCGGAAAACGCCAATTTGAACGAGGTTATAAAAGGTCCAGCCGCTCGAGCTGTGGCACGCGAGATGAAATCACGCACCCAACAAGCGGGCTTTTTTGTTGAGCCCGATCAAGTCACCCCCCCAAACTAACGAACGCCATGAAACAAGGTATGTCATACCCCTTGGTCGCCGCCATCCTATTGGCCTTGGCCATCCCCGCACAGTCTGAGCCGCCTCGTACCCTCGTGCCCGTGGCTGACCCATTGGATCAACTGCAGGGCAACCTCAAGGAAGCCCGCGCCCAGTCCGCCGACGATTTGGCCGCCGCTCGCAAAGCCCTTCAAGTCGCGGCCCCCAAACTCTCCGAGCGCTTGGGCAACCTCGCCGAAGCCGTCAAACGCTTGGAAGAACAAACCAACGAAGTCACCGAGGCCGTAGCCAAAGATGCCCAGACCAAGCCCGAGGAATCCAAAGAACTCCTCGACGAGCAGGAATCCATCAACAATCGCCTTGAACGCGTGAAAGAAGCCCTGCGCCGTGATGCCAACGCACAGGATGCCAGTCAGAAAGAAGGACGCGAACGCCAGCGCGACGCCGATGACGCCGTGGCTATGCTGGAGAAACCTCCGAGCGAAGCCGAACAATCGTTGGAAGCCGCCGCCAAGGCTAACGCCCCCGAAGATCAACAAGGCTCCCTCACCACCGCCGCTCGTCATCAACGCGAACTCGCCGAAGCCCTCGAGCAACTCGCAGAGCACTATGAAAACGTCGAGAACGGTGAACCCGAAAAAACCCGGGCCGATCTCCGCGCCCAAGAGGAAGCCCTCGGCATCAAGGAACAACTCGATGAACAATACGCCGCCTTGGAGCAATTGATGGAGCTCGTCAATAAACCCCCCGCCGAAGCCCTCAAGGAACTCGAGGAAAAACTTAAGAACAACCCTGCCATGCAGGCCGAACTGGAGCGTATTGCCGAGGCCGCCCTCCAAGACGCCCAGCAGGATCTTGCCGACGCCGCGGAAAACCAGCAACAACTTGCCGAAGCCCTCAAACAACCGTTGCCCGAAGATCCCGATCCC
>WTHG01000045.1 GCA_011523245.1 Verrucomicrobiales bacterium
TTGATGCACATCCTCGATGAATGCGCTCACGGCATGATCCACTTGGTTGCCCATCGGATAAACGCCGGTCATATATTTCGGGCTGTTGTTGTTAGCGTGATAATCCCAACCGCAATCGCTAACCGTCACAAATCCGCAACCGGCTTCGCACATGCGGCGGGCCATGAGCATTTGCATGCCCAGCATGTTGCTGGCGCGTTTCATGTCGTAATAACGCTGTAATTTTTTCTGATCGAATAACGGCCGCGTGTCATAGCGGGCAATCGTCTTGGGATCTTCCTGCGTCCAGTCGAACGCGTCGGCCACGCCGCGGGAGATGGTGTCGAAGGCCTGCTGCTGATATTTGTCCGCACTTTCCAGTAATCCGCTGGCGTCCACGTCCCGGCGCAACCCATCAAGTCTGTTGAGCAATCCCTTGCGATCGGCCAGCCGCTCGGGAGCCACCTGGAGGCGCATATCAGAATTGATCTCACCGCCTCCGGCCGGATTAAAGGCCGCGTAACTCGCGCCCAGATCCCCCGCTTGCGTCAGTGTGGGCAGCGCGCCGGTTTCGAAGTTGCGGCCCAGCTTCAAGTCCGGATCGATCGCCTCGGGCAACACCAGCGTGTTTCGTGGCATGCCGGTATCCGGATGATTCGTGCCGGCCACGCGCGCGTACAGGGCGCTCATCGAGGCCTTGAGCGGATTGCCGGCCACGGTGACCGGATGATAGGTATGACCACCGTTCTTCGAGCCATACGAGCGCACCACCGAAAACTTGTCGGTCATCTTCGCCAGCTTAGGAAACGTACCGCCAAAGGTGATGCCGGGAATGTTTGTTTTCACTTCGCCGGTAATGGAGCGAATCTCCTTCGGCGCGGTCATTTTGGGATCAAAAAACTCAATGTGCGGCGGTCCGCCTTGTAAAAAAAGCATCACCACACACTTGTCCTTAATGTGGAGTCCGGCCTCAGCGGCCAGTGCTTTATTGGCCAGCAAATCCGGCAACGCTAGACTGCCCAGCACGCCGGCCTGCAGAAAATTACGCCGCGACAACCCTGCGCAGGTTTGGTTGGGAGCAATGTCCGAAACGGTCAACATTTTGTTAAAAACCTCCTATTTTTCAGCCTCACATCAACTGCTTGATGGGGGCCGCGCCACTGATCACGTTGTTCACTTCCGGCGGAATACCCGCCATGGCTCGCACCGCGCCAGTGTCCAGTAGCTGCTCCATGAGCGTCGCATAAAGATTGGGAATGGTCACGCGATCACTGGCCGGTTCACCGCCGTCCTTGGTGCTGCTGCCGATCACCTGCCCCATCTTCAGTCCACCACCGTACAACATCAACGGCGCGCTGCCGCCCCAGTGATCGCGGCCGGCCTTGCCGTTGACCTTGGGCGTGCGGCCCATCTCGCCACAACAGACGAGTAAAATCTTGTCGCGCAATCCCCGTGCCTCCACGTCCTCGATGAACGCGCTGACCGCATGGTCAAACGGCCGGCCCACATACTGCATGCCCTCGGTCATGGTCGCGTTGTTGGCATCCGCGTGCATGTCCCAGACAAAATCGGTGGTGACCGTGATGAAACCCGCACCGCGCTCCGTCAACCGCCGCGCCATCAGCATCAGTTTGCCGAGATTGTTCACGTGATTCTGGTATCGCGGCCGGTTGTTCCAACGTTTGCTGATCCGCTCCACGTCCATCAAACCGGCCGTGTCGTACCGGGCCAGCACCTTGGGGTCTTCCTTGGTGATATCGAACGCCTCGCTGATGCCGCCGGTTAAGGTTTCAAACGCCTGCGATTGAAACTTGTCCAACCCGCCGGTGACCTTGCCGCTTTCCACTGTACGCCGGAATTGATCCAGCCCGTTCAGCAACATCTTGCGATCGCCCAGTCTTGCGGGGTCCACCGTTAGCTTCATGTCCGCGCGGAAATCACCCTTGCCACTCGGTTGGAACGGTGCAAAGGCCGGCCCCAGCGGCCCGGTCACATCAAACCGGCCCAGCTTCATGATGGGATCTGTGGCCTCGGGATTCACTGCCTGCGGATGCAGCCAGATGTTGCGTGGCATTCCCGTCTCCGGATGACTGCCGCCAGCCACACGTGCGTAGTGTCCACCGATCTGTGCGTTGTACGATTGTTTGCTGACGATCGGCTTGGAGTCATGCGCTCCACTTTGCGTGGTGAACGAGCGCACGATGGAAAATTGATCATTCAGTCGGGCCAGTTTTTCAAACGTGCTGCCAAAAGTGATCCCCGGCAAACGCGTGGGAATCTCCCCGGTCATACTGCGAATACCGGAGGGGGCGCCCATTTTTGGATCAAACGTCTCCGTTTGCGAAGGCCCGCCGTGCATGAAGAGGAATACCACCGTCCGATCCTTGGCGACTCCGCCCAAATTTTTAACAGTCTCCTGTGCCCGCAACAAATCCGGCAACGCCACGCCGCCCAGCGCCAGACTACCCACGGAGAGAAAACTCCGCCGGCTCACCGAATTATCCGTTAAATGCAGCATCGCTCTTCTGTCTACGACACTACCTCAGACGTTCATTTTGAGCCAGTATTTAAAGAAAAAAAAGACCAGTCGGACGCCCAACAGATCACTTGATCCAAATCCTCAACCCCGGTTCGTTAGACCACCGCTGCGGATAGGTGGAAGTACGACTACGATTGACAGCATTGATCCAATTGATTGCCTGGGCGGTTTGCTCCAATTCATCACGATTCATCTCCTCCAACGGCTTATCAGGTATGGAAATCGATCGATGAAATGCGGAGCCGGATTCCCAATCCAACCGCTGTCCCGCCGCGGCCGATGCCCCCACATTACTCTGGCAACCGCACAAAGCCACCCCTCCTATCGCAACACTCCATCCCAGCCAACGCATCAGTCATTATCCCCACTTGCAGATTGAGCCAAAAGCCTAAAACTTACTGTCAAATCCGCGTACACCTCTACCGATCCTCCTGGGATCGTACTCGCCGGCAGGGTATTGCCTTTGTTAAACAGATGATCCCGCACTTGGACCACCTCGCCGAGCGTTTTCCCCGCCAGCTTTGCCAATACCGCGGCCTTGCGCCTAGCTTGATGTAAGGCCATGCGCTGGGCTTTGATCTCCATTTGTTTTTGATTCGAGAGTCGCGGAACTAAGGCCACCGTCCCACCAAACTGATGCACTCCCGGCAACCCGATAATCTTTTCAATCTGATCGCTGCCCGCCGGCACCACAATCGACACCATCACCATCCCATTCCATAGCACGGTGTTTTCCTTCATTGATTGCCCCGGGGGGACACCCGGCACCAAACCGGGAACAATCGGGCCAGGGATAGCAGGTACACCCACCGGCATCATCGCGCCCGGCAGACCAGAGTTTAGGCCGGGAAACATTTTGGTGATTGGCAAACCAGTGACAGGATCAATGACTGGCCCCGAATCTGACTGATTGCGTACTTCGGGATGAAGTTTCAACAAATCCGACACCGCCGGCTTATGCAGTTTCGGATAGAGGATTGGCTCGTCCACCTCTACCCCCAGCACACAGGCCGAGTGTTTTTCCAAATCCACCTCAAGACATCGTACCTGTGCCTTGAGTCGTTCCTCCACTACGCTGCGATACACACTCTCCTGAATCAGCTGCCCCCGTACCATCCATTCATCCGCCTTCACCTGCACTCGGGCCCGGCCATTGACCGTCACCTCTTCGGCCAACAGCGATAGGGTAACACCAAAGAGAACTACAAAACCAATAATAAGCCTCATGATTTACCCTAAGCCGAACTACTCGGATCCGCAAATCATATTATTCTATAATATCCTTATCACCGCCCATTGCAGCCCTGTTTCGTCCGTGTGCGTAATGATCCATTACAAAAATCCGCAACCACGGGCTCATTCCCGTCTGTTTAAACCAAGGTTCAAGTGACAGGGCGGACGGCGAACCTTTAAGCTCACTCAACCTCGGAGAGCCAATTCTTAATCCAGTTCGCGAGGAATTTAGCCACCTATTCCACCCGATACACGGCGGATTTGGTGCGTAAGATCAGGGCGTCGCCGGTGACGGCTGGGGAGGCCATAAAGCCGTCCTCAAATTCGCCGCGGGCCAGCACCTTGAATTCCTTGGGTGAAGCGGCCACGACGACGCATTTGCCTGTGAGGCTGAAGCAGTAAATGCGGTCCTGACAGAGGATCGGGGAGGAGGCGAATTCACCGGCATTTAGGCGTTCGCTCCAGAGCGCTTCGCCGGTGGCGGCGACCAGACAACTGGCCACTCCGTTGTCGGCCACCATATAAAGGTATTCCCCCTTCAACAGCATCGAGCCTTTCTTGGGAATGTTGCGGCGGGTGCTCCACTTGGCGTCGCGCACGGCATCCCCCTTCGCTGGCACGGCACCGAGTGAGCCCATGCCGTTGTTGATGAAGATTAATCCTCCTCCGTAAAGCGGCCGGCCGCTGGCGTTCATGCCGCCGGTTCGAGCAGTCCAGAGCAGTTTGCCGGTGGCCGGATCAAGCGCCTCGGTGGCCACGGCGGCCGGCGCAATGAGTTGTTCCTGATCGCCGACCTTGATGATGGCCGGGGTGCCGTAGGCCTTTTTACGATCGCCATTGTTGGTGCCGAATTCGAACGCCCGTTTGTGCAACCATTTGGTTTTACCATCAGCCTTTTTGAGGGCCACGACGAATTGCCGGTCGGCCCCGTCATAAATCAAATACAACAGCCCTTTGTGCAGGATCGGCGAACTGGCCGGCAGACGGAAATGGTCGCAGTAGAGTTCGTCATCCTGCCGCTGCCAAATCACCTCTGCTGTCTTGGTGTCAAGGCAGGCCGTGCCATGCGCGCCAAAGGTCACATACACCCGGCCCTCTTCAATCACCGGCGTGCAGGAGGCGTAGCTGTTCATCGCCACCGGGCTCTTTTGCGGATTCTTGATCTCAAACACCAGTTTGTTATGGATCACCCTACCCGTCTTGGCATTGAGACACACCGCCCAGAGTTTGTGACCATCGGCCTCCGCATTGGTAAACCAAACCTGATTGTCCCAGACCACCGGCGAACTCCAGGCCTTACCGGGCATCGGGGTTTTCCATACATGTCTACGGCCGGTTACCTCCAACGGCAGTTTAGCATCGGTAAGGCCTTCGCCTTGAGGTCCGCGAAATTCAGTCCATTGCGCCGCGGGCAACACCCCCGCTCCGCACAGCAGCATCCCAAGTAATATGCGTTTCACAGCCCGAGGCTAATGAAGCCCACGGTGTGACGCAACCGCTAGGTTCTCATTTTTCCAACCGTCGCACCTCGTGCAATTCCCTCGGCGTTAGGCGTAGAATGCCCAGGCCCGGCACCGTAGCCCGTAGCCGCCCTTGCTCTTCTCGCAAGGCGGTGGCGCGCAAGTGCGAGCCAGCAAGGGTTTTTACCGTATACATCGCCGGCCCGGGCCTTACATCCGCCAGAGCAACCGCGAGCACTTCGGTGGCTACATTGAAAGTCCGCGGACCAAAGAGGATGGAATTCACACTCAACTCGCCATCGGCGAGCTTCACTAATTCACCATCAAAAAAATCTCCGCGCCGGAGCAGCACCCCCGGCCGGTTCGCCGGCAGTTTCACCGGTCGAAAATCCGGATGCAAGACGAGGTACGCCAATTGCTCCGTGCGCAGGTTGTGCCTCGGTGCCGCTCCCAACACCGCGTGGGTGGTATTCACGGAAGTAAACGCGCTGACCAGTTCCGTGCCATTGCGCAGTACGAGCCGCGGCGTAAAGGGCGGCTGTTGATCGGTTCGTTCCACTTTCACGTGATCAAACGTCACCTTTACCGCTTCCTCTCCGTGAGCGATCACGAACAACCCCGCCACATATTCCTCATCAAACTTCCATGTGTTGCCCACGTGAAAAACAGTCCAGTTCTGTCCGTCAGCCGACCACGATCCAAGGATATGCCGGTCGCGCCGTTCCAGTCGTACCCAGCCGGGAATACTGTACTTCGGATCAGAGGTCGATCGCCCGCTCCCTCCACGCATGCCATAGGTGCGAAACCGCAATCCTCCGCGATACGTCAACGCCATCTGCGCGTTGCGTTCATCATGCGTTGTGCCGCTGCGAAAACACACGCCGGCAATCGAACCCACCCGCGCCTTTTGTGTCATTCCCGTCACGCGCGCGGTTATCTGGCCGTCACCTTTCATGGGGATGTAGGCGAGCCGAAAACGATCCTTATGCGCATGAGGGATTGCCTCGGGTGATCGGGAAAAACCCTCAAGTGTCCATTGGCCATCCTTGAATACCGAGGAGCCTTGGCCGCGTAAATGCCCGATGTCTTTACTGTGCCATCCGGCCGGCAATTGGCCCTCGGACACGACGGCGCGCTTAGCAGACCGTTCAGGTTCGGTGAAGACGACCCGACGCACGTTGTTCCACGG
>WTHG01000205.1 GCA_011523245.1 Verrucomicrobiales bacterium
AACTGGCGCGCGCCGGACACAGCCTGGACGACGCACTATTGCCATTACTCAGTGATGCGAGCGGTGAAGTGCAAACGCAGGCGGCCAAGATGCTCGGCGAAGCCCGATCCAAGGCCGCTGTGCCCGGCTTAATCAAGCTGCTGGGCAGCGACAACGCCCGCGCTCAGACGCAGGCGGCGATTGCGCTCAGTAAAATTGGCGGCAACTACACAGACGCCGTGGTGGCCATGCTGCGGCGTAACAATGATACCGACCCGATTGTGCGCCATGGCGGCATCATGGCGTTACAGGCTTTGGGCAAGGCCTTGCCGGTGGCGCAACTAAGCTGGGACAAATCGGCGGCCGTGCGGTTGGCAACTTTGATTGCGCTGCGTCGTGAGGGCAATCCGGCCGTGACCACGTTCTTGGCTGACGCACAACCGCACATCGTGCTGGAAGCCGCGCGCGCAATTGCCGATGAGCATATTGACGCCGCCATGCCAGCTTTAGCGAAACTGACAACGCAACCAGAGCTCGGCAAGTTTGTGATGCGGCGGGCGCTCAACGCCAATTATCGTCTCGGCCAAGCCGACGCTTTGGCGGCGGTAGCGACCGGCGATCAACACGCAGATTTGGCGCGGGGCGAAGCCTTGAACCTGTTGGGCGCATGGGCCAAGCCGTCCGGACGCGATCGCATCAGCGGCCTCTGGCGGCCGGTGGCGGATCGGGATAACAAGGGTGCCTCGGCGGCCTTACGGGACAAGATCGACGGTCTTCTCCGCAATGCTACCGGCCTAGTGCAGATGGAAGCCATCGGCGCGGCCCGCCGGTTGCGTCTGGAAGAAGCCGGTCCGGCACTGTTGGCCATTGTAAAAAACAAACAGGGTGGCCGCGCTCGAACTGAGGCGTTGAAGGCACTGGGCGAACTGGAGGCCGATCAATTGGCCGAAGCGGTGGGGATTGCCAGCGTCTCGCGGGACGGTCGGTTGCGGCAGGAAGCCACGCGACTAGCGCCCAAGGTCCAGCCGGCCGACGCTATGGGACGTTTAGAGAAAGTGTTGCAAACCGGCAGCATGGGTGAAAAGCAAAGCGCGATTTTGGCTATGGGCGACCTGAAGGACGGTTCGGCGGACAAGGTGTTGGCCGGGCTGCTTGATGATCTATTGGCCAAGAAGGTGCCCGGCCCGTTGCAGCTGGAAGTGTTGGAGGCGGCGGCGAAGCGGAAGGACAAAACGGTGGCGGCAAAGCTGGCGAAGTTTGAGGCCAGCCGGCCGAGCCCGGCGGAGAATTTCTTCGCGCTGGAACCGTATTTGGAAACGTTGGAGGGCGGTGATGTGGCCAAGGGCAAGAAATCCTTTTTCGAGAACGTGGCCATCAGCTGTGCGCGTTGCCATCAGGTGGGCGATCAGGGAGGTGAAGTAGGACCGCGACTCGACGGCATTGGCGCGAAAGTGGATCGCAAGCATCTTCTGGAATCCATCGTGAACCCCGGCGCGCAAATCGCTGAGGGATTTGATTTCTTTCTCGTGACACTCAAGAACGGCAAGGCCGTGGCGGGCATCACACGCAAGGAGACCAAAACGGAACTCACCCTGATCTCACCGGAGGATGGGTTGGTGACGATCAACAAGGCGGATATCAAGACGAAACAAAAGGGTCCGAGCGGTATGCCACCGGGATTGCAAGCGGTGATTTCCAAACGCGAATTGCGCGACGTGATCGAGTATCTGGCGAGCCTGAAACAGGCTCCGAAGTAGGCACTTATTTCTCCGCCACGAGAATGACGCGGCGGTTTTCCGCGTCGATCATGAAAGCCTTGCCCAGAGGCGCCATCGGGAGCATAGGCAGAAACTGTTCGCCGACCAACTCGCTGACGCGTTCAGGCAACGTGCCCTTTTCCGCGAGCCACCGTTCGAGGGCTTCATTCAACACTTCGAGATTATCCCCGGGATCCGTGCTGATCAGTTTGCGGGCAATGAGCTCAGCCTCGGTTAATTCCGACTGACCGGGCTCCGGCACGCGGGGCGTGGCGGGTTGCGCCACTTCTTCGGGCTGTGCGGGTTGGGGCGGCTTCACTTCTGTGGGCGGCTCCACGTTCGGTTGAGAGGAAGTTCCTGCTTCCGGCGCCGTGACCGGCGGTTCGGTGATCGGCTTAAGGGTCTGTGGACTCGGTTCTGCCTCTTCCACATCAGACGGTTCAGGCTGTTCTGGTTGAGTTCTTAGGTCATGGGCAACGTCCTGCGTACCTTGACCGCAAGCGGCCAAGAGGGCGGCAACCATCACTGGACCCATTTTTTTCATCAGACAACAGACAGGCCGAAGCCAATTGCACTCTACAGTATATCAGCTGAAAGTCAACGGACTGATTCCAGACCAATTCGGTTAGACGGCATTCTGAGACATAATACGCCCCCGTGAAGGGCAATTTGTTCACGGTTATTCCAACCTTTTTCACAATTCAGAACTCCGCTGGACGAGACGGTTTTTGCCTTTTAGGCTGTTGCCGTGCCGCTGACCGACTTTCATGCCCAACAGGATGTGGTCACCCTGCTCCAACGCAGTCTGGAGCGCGGGCGCTTGGGCCACGCCTATCTCTTTACCGGCCAGGACCTTGCCGAGCTGGAAGCCGTGGGCTTAACCCTCGCGCAGACACTGAACTGTGCGCAGCCTCCGCAGTCCGCGCCGGATGGGACGCCGATGGATTCCTGCGGCACCTGCGTGAGCTGCCAGAAGATCATGTCCGCCAGTCATCCGGATGTGATGATGGTGAAGCCGGAATCCAAACTGCGCCAGATCAAGATCGGCCAGATTGTGCGCCGGCCCAGCAGCCCGCCGCGGGTATTGCATGATCTGGTTAACAACAAGCCCGTGGAATGCGGCTACAAGGTGGCCCTGTTGGTCGCCGCTGATCGGCTCAATGAGGACGCCGCCAACTCCTTACTCAAGACGCTGGAGGAACCACCGGCGCGTACAGTGTTCGTGCTACTGTCCACCGAGCCAGGACGTTTGCTGGATACCATTCGCTCGCGATGTCTGTGCTTGAATTTTGCCGGCGACGGCCAGCGCGCCTTTGGTGAGGATGAACTGGCGTGGCTGCGCGAATTCGCCGCCATGGCCGCTAAGGGAGATAAGGATTTGTTTGGCCGGTACCGTCTGCTCGATACCCTGATGGTCCGCCTCAAGGCACTCGAAGCCTCCATTGATGAGGAAGTGGAGGCGGCCTCTCCATTGAGTCAGCACGAAGAGATTCCGCCTGAGTTGCGTGATCAATGGGAAGAGGAAAGCAAGGCGGCCGTCATGGCCGAGTACCGCCACCGACGGGCCGGGTTCCTGACCGCCCTGCAGGGGTGGCTGCGGGATGTATGGCTGCACGCGCGCGGGCTGGGCGCGGAGCGGGCGCGCTTTCCGGACTTGGCCGATAGCGCCGCCTCGGTGGCCGGCCGGATCACGGCGCGCGAAGCCGAAGCTAATCTCCGGTTGCTGGAACAAACCCAGCGGACACTGCACACCAACGTTGGCGAATTATTGGTGCTGGAGATGGGCTTGTTGAAATTGAAGTTGTGAGGCGCCCGCCCACCCGTTAGCTTTGTGCCCGATGAAGATTCTCTTCCTCAACGGCCCCAACCTCAACCTGCTGGGGCAACGGCAGCCAGAGATTTATGGCACCACCACGTTGACCGATATCGAAAGCTCTGTGCGCGAACAGGCCGAAGGCCGTGCGGACATTGAGTTTCGCCAAAGCAACGATGAAGGTAAGTTGGTGACGTGGATTCAGGATGCCGTAGGGCAGGCCGATGTAGTGGTGATTAATGCCGCCGGCTACACGCACACCAGTGTGGCCTTGCGCGATGCCATCGCGGCCTCCGAGGTGCCGGTCGTGGAAATTCACCTCTCCAACATCCACGCCCGCGAGGAATTTCGCCATAACTCGCTGATCGCCCCGGTGTGTCAGGGGCAAATTTGTGGGTTCGGCCCCACTTCCTATATATTGGGATTAGAGGCTGCATTATCGATAAAGTAATCGTTTTTGTCGGGTTTAATCGATTGTTTGGGTCTTAAAACTTAGATCGAGTGGATAATCCTCGCTTGACGATTTCGATGATTTGCCCATCTTTGCCCGAGTTGTTCACGTGAACACCGCCTGTCTCAACCAAAACAATTGCGGTTGCCATCGCCGGTCGATGCCGGCAACGGCGTGCCGTTGACCCCACTTTCCATGGACCTCAAAGACATTAAAGTCATTGTCGACCTTATGAAGAAGAACGCCGTCTCGGAATTCGAGATGGAAGAAGGCGACTTCAAAATCAAACTCAAGCGCGATTCGAGCAAACCCCGCAAGGGTGAGACCGTGGTCGTACAGGAAGCTGCACCAGTGATTCTGCCGCCGGCAGCAGTGGCTCCCGCGGCTCCCGCGGCTCCTGCGGCTCCTGCGGCTCCTGCGGCTCCTGCGGCTCCTGCGGCTCCTGCGGCTCCCGCGCCGGAAGGACCCGAAGTGAAGTCGCCAATGATTGGCACGTTTTACCGGAAGCCGTCTCCGGATGCAGAGGTCTATTGTGAGGTAGGCACGGTGGTGCAACCGGACACTGTGGTCTGCATCATTGAGGCCATGAAGGTGATGAACGAAATTAAAGCCGAAGTGAAGGGCACCATCGCCGAGGTGCTGGTCGAGGATGGCAAGCCGGTCGAGTATGGCCAGGCGCTTTTCCGGATCGAGCCGAATTAACCGCAGCCGCCCCCAGTTTCATGTTCGAAAAGATTCTTGTAGCTAATCGTGGGGAGATTGCCGTGCGTATCATGCGCGCCTGCCGCGAGCTGGATATTCGCACCGTCGCAGTCTATTCTGAGGCCGACGCCAACTCCATGCATGTCCAGATGGCTGATGAGGCGATCTGTATTGGGCCCAGTCCCAGCAATGAAAGTTATCTCAAGCGCGACCGCATCATTGGCGCAGCGGAGATTGCCGACGTTGATGCCATCCATCCCGGGTACGGTTTCCTTTCCGAGGACGCTCGCTTTGCTGAGGTGTGCGAGAGCTGCAACATCACGTTCATCGGCCCGGGTGCGACGGTGATGAATACTTTTGGCGACAAACAGACCAGCCGCGAGCTGGCTACGAGGGCCAATGTGGCCGTGCCGCCCGGATCCGATGGGATGGTGGAAGATGAGGATACGGCTCGCGCCGTGGCTAAGGAGATCGGCTACCCCGTGATGATCAAGGCGGTGGCCGGTGGTGGCGGGCGCGGCATGCGCGTAGCGCATAATGATGTGTCCCTGCTTAAGGGCTTTCACACTGCGCGCACGGAAGCCGAAAAGGCCTTCGGCAACAGCGGGGTGTACATTGAGAAATTCATCGAGAACCCGCGCCATATTGAGTACCAGATTTTGGGGGATACCAAGGGCAACATCATTCACCTTGGTGAACGCGATTGCTCTATCCAGCGGCGGAACCAGAAACTCATCGAAGAAACGCCTTCGCCGTTGATGGCCGAACTGCCTGATTTACGTCAGGAAATGGGCGAGGCTGCGCTGCGGATCGCGCATGAATCTGGCTACGTGAATGCCGGCACCGTGGAGTTTGTGGCCGATGACAAAGGCAATTATTATTTCCTCGAGGTTAACAAGCGCATTCAAGTGGAGCACCCGATCACCGAAGAGGTCACCGGTGTTGATCTAGTGAAGGCGCAGATTGCCGTGGCCATGGGCGAGACGCTGCGAATTTCACAAGAGGAAGTCTCCTTCACCGGTCACGCCATCGAGTGCCGAATTAATGCGGAGAATCCCTATGCAGATTTTGCGCCGTCTCCCGGCCGTGTTGAAATGTATTACGCGCCCGGTGGCAAAGGTGTACGACTGGACAGCCACGTGTACGCCGGTTACACCGTGCCGCCGCATTATGATTCCATGGTGGCCAAACTGATCACCGTGGGCAAAGACCGCCGCGAAGCCATCGCCCGCATGAGCCGCGCGCTCAGCGAATACATGATCACCGGAATCAAGACTACCATTCCCTTCGAGCTGGCGATCATGCGAGACCCCAATTTCCGGCGCGGCGTTTACGCCACCAACTTCATCGAGAACATGCTCGCTAATCGGCGCGAGTTGATTGAGCGGGACGCATAACCCGTGAAACCCCTCGCCGACTGTCGCCTTTACGCCTTTGTCGACAGCGCCTATCGCAATGGCCGTACTCCTGCCGAACTTGCGCAGCAACTCTGCGACGGCGGCGCCGACATCCTTCAGCTGCGCGCCAAGGATTGGCCTGAGGAAGATATCCGCGAGGCGGCAGAGGCCATCCTGCCCATCACACGGGCGGCCGAGATTCCGCTCGTCATCAACGATCATTGGGCTCTGGCCAGCGAACTGGGTGCCGAGTTTTGTCATCTAGGGCAGGAAGATTTTTTTGAGCCGGATGACGA
>WTHG01000457.1:0-1959 GCA_011523245.1 Verrucomicrobiales bacterium
CTGCCGATTGGCCGTTGTTTCGGGGGGATCGGGGGTTGACCGGGGCGGCAGCAGGGAAGTTGCCGGAGAAGCTCTCGTTGTTGTGGAAGTTTGATGCCAAAGGGCCGGTGAAGGCGTCGGCGGTGATCGCCAATGGGATGGCCTTTGTGGGCGGCGATGACGACGGGAAGAAGGGACTTAAGGGCAAACTTTATGCCATCCATCTCGCGACTGGCAAAATGGCCTGGGAATTTACCTGCAACGATCCGATTGAAGCTTCGGCAATGGCCCTAGATGGCCGCGTGTATGTAGGTTCGGTGGATGGGTTCGTGTATGCGCTAGATGGTAAAACGGGCAAAGAGTTGTGGAAATTTGAAACGGGCGACCAGATTACCGGCGCGCCGAATTGGACTAAGTCGCCCGATGGCAAGAAGACTTATGTGCTGGTGGGGAGCCACGATTTTTTCCTCTACTGTCTGGATGCTAAAACGGGCGAGAAGGTGTGGGAATATGAATCAGAGAATTACATCAATGGTTCCCCGGCACTGACGGATGGCCGAACGATGTTTGGCGGCTGCGATGCGTTGCTGCATGTGATTGATATTACCAAGGGCGAACGCGAGAAGGTGATTAATGCCAACTCCTATATCATAGGCAGTGTGGCGGCGGATGCGGGCCGAGTGTATGTGGGGCATCACGACAATGAATTTCTCTGCATCGATCTGAAGGTCGGCAAGATTATTTGGAATTACAAGGATCGGCTCTTCCCGTATTCCTCCTCGCCGGCGTTGACCAAGGATCGTGTGCTCTTTGGCGGGCAGGACAAACGCCTGCATTGTCTCCGGCGCGACAATGGGGAGGCGATCTGGACCTTTGCTACCCGTGGACAGGTGAATAGTTCGCCGGTTGTTTGCGATGGCAAAGTGCTGGTGGGCTCCAATGATGGCCGCCTATATATGGTGTCGCTGGATCAAGGGAAACAATTGTGGAGCTATGAAACGGATGACTCGATCACCGCCTCGCCGGCGGTGGCTGATGGAAAAATCGTCATCGGCAGCGAGGACGGCACCGTGTATTGCTTCGGAACAAAGGCAAAATAATGAGCACCCCCGCCCTTCCCACGCCCAGTAAACCGCCGTTGGAAACCCAGACCACGGTCGGCAATTATTTTGTCTCCAACTACCCGCCGTTTTCGTTTTGGCAAAAAGAATCCGTGCCGGAAATTGAGGCCGCCATGGAGCGGGCTCCGGCTACGGACACACCGCTGGGGGTGTACGCGCACATTCCGTTTTGCCGGAAGCGTTGCCACTTTTGTTATTTCCGCGTGTACACGGACAAGAATGCGGACGCCATCAAGAGCTATCTCGACGCGATGTTGGAGGAGCTGAAAATTTATGCGAACAAGCCGTTTATCGGCGAACGCAAGCCGAGCTTCGTTTATTTCGGTGGCGGCACGCCCAGTTATCTTTCGAGCAGCCAGTTATTTCATCTTACGGATGGTATGAAAGCGTTGTTGCCTTGGGACGAGGTGAAGGAGGTGACCTTCGAGTGCGAGCCCGGAACGTTGACCGACAAGAAACTAAAAACGCTGCACGAGGTTGGCGTGACGCGTCTGAGCTTGGGCGTGGAGAATTTCGACGATCACATCCTTGAGATCAACGGCCGCGCCCATCGCGGTGGGGAAATTAATCGCGCGTATGAGTACGCGCGCGAGGTGGGTTTCCAGCAGATCAATATCGACCTGATTGCCGGCATGCTGGAGGAGACAGAGGATAACTGGAAAGCCTGTGTGGCCAAGGCCATCGAGATGGCACCGGACAGTATTACAATTTACCAAATGGAGGTGCCGTACAATACTACCATCTACAAGCGCATGAAGGAGGAGGGCAAACTCGCTGCGCCGGTGGCGGACTGGGACACCAAACGGCGCTGGACCGATTACGCCTACAACGAGCTAGCCAAGAACGGCTACACCGTCAC
>WTHG01000457.1:2059-6362 GCA_011523245.1 Verrucomicrobiales bacterium
GGCGCTGGACCGATTACGCCTACAACGAGCTAGCCAAGAACGGCTACACCGTCACAAGTGCGTACACGGCGGTGAAGGATTCCTCCAAGGTAACCTTCGAGTACCGCGATCAACTGTGGGCGGGAGCGGATTTGCTTTCTGTGGGCGTAGCGTCCTTCGGCCACATCGGCGGCACGCATTATCAAAACCACCACGACTTTGATCCCTACGTGGAACAGTTGGGCAATGGCGACTTACCGGTATACCGCGCGTTGACCCCCAGTGATGATGAACGGCTCATTCGAGAATTTATTCTGCAGCTCAAGCTCGGCTCGGTGAGCCTGCAGTATTTCACCGACAAATTCGGGGCCAACCCCGCCGAGCGTTTTGCCGAACCGCTCCAGCGCATTGCCGACTGGGGGTTCCTAAACATCGAAGGCGATCGCGTGAACATCAACCGCGAGGGCCTGCTGCAGGTTGACCGGTTGCTCCATGAATTTTTCCTGCCTGAACATCGCAATGCCCGTTACGCCTGATCATTCAGATGCCTGAAACAGCACCCAGCCTTTCACTTGAAGATGCCGCCCGCCCGTTGCTGGAGTTTTACCAGCGTGCCGGCGAGGCTGCGCCAGACCTCTTGCTGATCGACGGCAGCGAGATGCCCGAACCCTACCGCCGCCTGCTGGTGCATGACGATGATATGACACCCACGCTGGAGGAATTTCATGGTGACCGTATTCATCTGCGCCTGCTAGGCCGTGAGGAATCCGAGGCCAGCTACAAGCGCGAGGTGGTGCTGGAGGCCGGCGAAGATAACAAACCGGTGGAGTTCGGTGCCATTGCGATTCATCTCGAGCATTTTCCGGAACAGGCGCGCGCGTTGGTGCTCGGCGAAAGTGTGCCCCTGGGCACGATCCTCAACGAACACGCCATCCGCCACGAGAGCTGCCCGCAGGCCTATTTCAAGGTGCAATCCGATCCGCTCATCACCGAAGCGTTCGGTCTGGACGCCTCCACTGAACTTTACGGCCGGTGCAACATCCACCGGGATCTGAACGGGAATCATCTGGCGGAGATAGTTGAAATTTTGCCACCAGTATAATTTGTGAGAGGTTGATATGATGGAAAACAATCATTTCGATGTGATTATAATCGGAGCCGGACCCGCTGGCTCATCAGCAGCCACTATTTTAGCTGAAAATGGTCGTAGGGTTTTAGTTTTGGAACGGGAGAAATTCCCCCGGTACCACATCGGTGAATCTCTAATTCCCTTCACATTCCACCCTCTTGAACGTCTTGGAATGGTAGATCGCCTAAGAGATTCAGCCTTCGTCAAAAAGTATAGCGTTCAATTTATTTCACCGGAGGGTGACGCTAGTCAGCCCTTTTACTTCTTCAATCGATACGACCGCGACACTGTCGCCCAAACTTGGCAGGTGATGCGAGCGGACTTTGACCTTATGCTACTTGATAATGCGCGAGATAAGGGAGCCGAGGTCATAGAAGAAATTGCGGTAAAAGAGTTGATTTGGGATGAAGATAAAGTTGTTGGTGTAAGAGCTAGGACGAAAGACGGTGAGGAAACAGAATTTTTTGCTCCGCTCACCTTTGATGCCACAGGCAAAGAGGCATTTACTGCAACGCGCAACGGTTGGCGCGAACGAGACCCTTATTTAAATAAAGTGGCGGCCTGGGCATATTACGAGGGTGCTACTAGGCAGGAAGGGATTGATGAGGGAGCCACGGTGGTCGCATTTGTCCCGGAAAAGGGATGGTTCTGGTGGATTCCACTCCACGACAATCGAGTGAGTCTGGGAATAGTTGCGGAAGGAAAATACCTCAGTCGCGATGGAGTCCGAAAACCCCAGGAAATGCTGGAACGCGAAATCGAAAATAACCAGTGGGTTAAAGAAAGGCTTGGCCCAGCCAAAAGGATTTCTGACTTTTATATCACCAACGAATACACCCATCACTCACGGCACTGTGGCACTCATGGCTTATTGCTTTTAGGAGATGCCTTTTGTTTTCTGGATCCAGTTTTCTCTAGCGGCCTGATGCTTGCCTTGAAAAGTGGTGTCATGGCTGCCGACGCGGCTGAAAACGCGTTTGAAGCTCAAGATCTAAGCCCCAAACAATTTACTGAATACTCCAGTACACTCCGGCAGGGTATTGAAAACATGAGAAAACTGGTATACGCCTTTTATAACGAAAATTTCAGCTTTTCCGATCTCGTGGAGAAACACCCTGAGATTGCAGGCGACGTGACCGACTGTTTGTCGGGTGATGTTAATAAGGATTTCACGGAACTTTTCAGATGCGTAGAGGACTTTTGCCCAGTTCCTGAAGCCCTTGATTTAGGTGCCCCATTAGAATCAAAGCAGGAACCATTGCTCACTTAATCAATTCATTGTTTGCGCATAACTGGCGTTGGTCTAGAACCTCCCTGTGAACATCGTCCAAATCACACCCGGCGCCGGAAAAATGTATTGCGGGAATTGTTTCCGTGACAACGCACTGGTGGCCGCTTTACGCAAAGCTGGGCATGAAGTGACGATGATTCCGCTCTATTTGCCTTTCACTCTAGATGAGGAAAATCAGGCTAGCGACACGCCCATCTTTTATAATGGCGTAAACGTATATCTGGAACAGAAATCTGCTCTTTACCGCGCTGCCCCGCGCTGGCTACATCGGATGGTGGGGTCGGACACCATGCTCGGTTGGGCTGCCAAGCAGGTTGGCAAAACGCGTGCTGAGGAAGTCGGCGATCTTACGATCTCCATGTTGCGCGGCGAAGAAGGGCATCAGGCGCGTGAACTGGAGGAGCTGATCGACTGGCTGAAAACGCAGCCGAAACCCGACGTCATTTCGCTCTCCAATTCTCTGTTGCTAGGGCTGGCGCATCGGCTCAAGGAAGCCATTGGCGCGCCGGTGGTGTGCCTGTTGCAAAACGAGGCACCGTACATCGACAGCATGCCCGAGGAGGTGCGCGATGAAGTGTGGCAGATTATGGCCGAGCGAGCGCAGGAGATTGATCGGTTTATCGCGCCCAGTGCGTTTTATGCCGGGCGCATGCGCGACAAACTGAATCTGACCGCCGACCGCGTGCAGGTGATTCACAACGGCATCAATCACGACGGCTATAGCGCTGAGCGCGTGGTGCCCAATCCGCCGGTGGTCGGGTTCTTTTCGCGCATGTGCAAGGATAAGGGCCTCGATACCCTGGTGGATGCCTTTATCAAAATGAAGCAGGATAACCATATCCCTCAACTGCGCCTGAAGATCGGCGGCGGTTGCGGCCCAGGCGATGAGCCCTTTGTAGAAAGCCTGCGCGATCGCCTGCACGCCAAGGCGTTGCTGGGTGATGTGGAATTTCATCCGAACCTCAGCCGCGCGAAGAAGCAGGCGTTTTTGAAATCGCTCTCCGTGCTTTCCGTGCCTGCGCAATTTGGCGAGTCGTTTGGCTTTTACGTGATTGAAGCGCTGGCCGCCGGCGTGCCGGTGGTGCAGCCACATTGCGCGTCATTCCCTGAGCTTGTGGAAACCACCGGCGGCGGGCGCGTGTACGATCACGAAGGGCCCGAGAGCCTTGCCGCCGCGCTGGAAGGCATGCTCCATAACCCCTCCGAGGCCAAGGCCATCGGCCTCAAGGCCCGCGAGGTGGTGCGTGAAACTTTTTCCGTCGAGCACATGGCCAGGCAAATGATCGACCTGCTCGACGGTTTGGTGTCCAATCCGTCCCCAACCTTGGAGGCATAATGGCAGAACACGAATTTACCATCACACGCCGCGTCGAGTTCAGCGAGACGGATATGGCCGGCATTGTTCATTTCTCAAATTTCTGCCGTTACATGGAGCACGCCGAGCATGCGTTCTTCCGGTCGCTCGACCGTTCAATTGTCGATCCCGAACTCGGCATTGGCTGGCCGCGCGTGCATCTGAGCTGTGATTTCAAGAAGCCGTTACGGTTTGAGGACGAAGTGGAGATCCAGCTGCTGGTGTCGGCCAAGACCAGTAAATCCATCAGCTACCAATTTCGTTTTCGAGTGGCCGACGAGGAAGCCGCGAGCGGGGCCCTCACCGTCGTGTGCGTACGCCGCAATGAAGCCGGCGAAATGAAGGCCGCCAGCATTCCGCCGGAGATCGCCGACCTGATTGAGGTGGCACCTGCGGATAAGTTGACCGATTAACGTTTGAAGCACTGCAACCCGAACCCTAGAGTCAAAAAAATTATGGCAGCAACCACCACAGCATCCGGCATTCCATGGTTTGCCTGGGCACTACTCACCGTCATCTGTTGGGGCACCTACGGCGTGTGCATGCACAC
>WTHG01000523.1 GCA_011523245.1 Verrucomicrobiales bacterium
GTGTTAAGTGATCCGAAATTCATGTACCTCGCGCGGATGGGGGTTGATGCACGGGCGAGGAATCACGAGCTGGTTTCGCGCCTCGCCTTTTTTCTTTGGAACGGCCCGCCGGACGGCAAGCTGCTGGCGCTGGCGGATCAAACCAAGCCGATTGCCGATTCCTCGCTGGTGCGCGAGGTGGATCGGCTGTTGGCGGATCCGCGCGCTGAACGGTTCGTGGCCGATTTCACTGCCAAGTGGATCGGTTTCAGCGCGTTCGACCAAATCGCCATCGATCCCAATTACTATCGCAATTGGCGCCCCACAACGAAGGCGGCTTTGAAGGACGAATCCGTTGCGTTCATCAGTGAACTGCTGCGCAATGATCTCAGTTGTCTTAATGTGCTCGACTCGAATTTTGTGGTCGTCAACGAACGCGTCGCCAAGCACTACGGCATGGCCAACGTGGCGGGGCAGAAGTTTGCGCGCCAACCCGCGCCGGCTGGGCGCGGCGGGGTGCTCACGCAGGCCGCCGTGTTGCTGGCGTATTCCAACGGGCAGGACGCGCACGCGGTGAATCGCGGTGTGTGGCTGCGCGCGCGCCTGCTGGGCGATCCGCCTTCTGAGCCGCCGCCCGATGTGCCCGCGCTGGCTGATCTGCCGGCCGAACAGGTCGATACCTTTTCCATCAAACAAAAACTCGAGGCCCATCGCGTGGGCACGTGCTACGACTGCCACAAGGACATCGATCCGTGGGGCATCACGATGGAAGGCTTTGACGCGATCGGCCTGCCGCGTGAGAGAATCTTGAGCATTGGCACGAAGCGTCGGCAGTTTCATCCCGTGGTGAAATCGACGGAAATCAGCGGCCAGTCCATCAATGGCATGGCGGCCCTCAAGAAATACCTGCGGACGGAACGCGCGGATGACTTCGCCTACGCCTTCACCGGCCACGTCCTGTCCCACGCCATCGGCCGGCCGCCCACCTACCGCGACAACGCCGAACTGCTCCGCCTGAAAAAGATTTTCCAAGCCGACAACCACAAGATGCGCACGCTCATCAAGGCCGTCGTGACATCGAAATTATTTAAGGACACGCCATGAACGAATCGACCCAGCTCAATCGACGACATTTTCTCCGCGGCACCGGCGTAGCGCTCACGCTGCCGTGGCTGGAGAGCCTGAATGCCGCTGCGCCCGCCGCAAAAGATGCCGCCCCGCCGAAGCGATTCCTCGCGTTGTACGTGGGGCACGGCTTTGCCATCACGCTGGCTGATGATCATCCCGCGCGCGATTGGAGCTGGTACCCGCGCGTGGTCGACGGCAAAATGCAGTTTGGCAAATCGATGGCCGGGTTCAATGAATTCACCGACCAAACCACCGTGCTGTATGGCCTCGAGCATCCGCGTGTCATCCGCGCCAATGGCCATGGCACGGCGGATTCCTTCCTCACCGGCAGTAACATCGGCGATGCCGTGAAGTATCCGTCCATCGATCAGGTGGCCGCTGGTGTGCACGGCAAGAAGACGCGTTACCCCAGCCTCGTGCTCGGCAACGAAGGCGGCCTCGGCACCAAGGGCACTTCGCGCACGCTCTCGTACAACCAGTTTGGCCGGCCCATTCCGTCGACCAACAACCTGCTGGCGTTGTACGACAACATGTTCAACTCCGATCCCAAACTGCAGCGGGGCAACAAACGCCAGCTCGCTACCGGCCGACGGTTGGTTGATCGCGTACTGGAGAGTCACAAGGATTTGAAACGCCGCCTTGGCCGTGCGGACTCCGAGAAGCTCGAGCATTACCTGCATTCCATCCGCGATGTGGAAAAGGACATTGAGCGCATGCAAAGCTGGTCCGATACGCCCAAGCCCAAGGTCGACGCCAAGCAACTCGCTTTGGAAGCCACCGTGAAGGAACCGGCCGCCTTCATTCGCACGATGTACAATTTGATTTACCTCGCCTTCCAGACCGATACCACCCGTTACGCCACCTACATGCTGCAGAGCATGGGCGGCGGTGCGTGGGATAACATCCCGCAAACTCTCGGCATCGGTGGCAACCACCACGGCCTCGCCCACGCCGGCATCGGCCGCAACCCCGCAGGCGGCGGCCTCGCCAAGTACGATCAGTTTCAGGGCCAGTTGCTCACCGAGTTTATCCAAAAACTCGCCGCCACCCCAGAGGCCAATGGCTCCCTGCTCGACAACACCCTCATCTACTACGGCTGCAGCAACAGCAACACCCACAACAACAGCAACTACCCGCTCCTCCTGTGCGGCGGCAAAAACCTCGGCCTCAAACACGGTGAGTTCCACATGCTCAATGACCGCAAAGTGCCGCTCAATAATCTATATGTGACCATGCTCAACGCCCTCAGCGTGCCCACTGAAAAATTCTCCGACAGCACCGGCGCGTTGGATGATGTGTTGTTGAAGGGATGAAACAAACAATACTCATCCTCGGCGCGCTCTGGGTCTCAGTGGTGAGTTCATTCTCCGCGGCCAAACCCAACGTCCTCTTCATCGCCATTGATGATTTGAACGACTGGATCGGTTGCCTCGGCGGTCACCCGCAGGCTCGCACACCCAACCTCGATCGGCTGGCCGCTTCGGGTGTGCTCTTCACCAACGCCCATTGCCCGGCACCGGCGTGTAATCCATCGCGCACGGCGATCTTCACCGGCCAATCGCCGCATCGTTCCGGGTTGTATGCCAACAACCAAAGCATGCGCGAAATTTTGCCCAAGGCGGAGTTGCTGCCCAAGACCTTCTCCCGCGCCGGGTACTGGGCCGCCGGTTCTGGCAAGATGCTGCATTACTTTATCGACGCCCAATCGTGGGATGAGTATTTCCCGAAAAAGGAAACGGAAAATCCGTTCCCGCGCACGCTGTATCCGAAGAAACGCCCAGTGAGCATTCCGCGGGAGCCTTGGCAGTATGTCGAGACCGACTGGGCGGCGCTGGAAGCCACCGATGAGGAATACGGCGGCGACGTGCTGGTGGCCGATTGGGTGGGCAAACAGCTGGCCCGAAAACACGATAAACCGTTCTTCCTCGCCTGCGGCATTTACCGCCCGCACGAGCCGTGGTTTGTGCCCAAGAAATATTTCGCGCCGTTCCCGCTGGAATCCATTCAGTTGCCGCCCGGTTACAAGGCCGATGATCTGGATGATCTCCCGCCCGAGGGCAAGCGCCGCGGTCCAAACCGCTATTTCGTCCATATCCAGAAACACCAGCAGTGGAAGGCGGCGGTGCAGGGGTATCTCGCCTCGATTTATTTTGCCGACACCATGCTCGGTCGCGTGTTGGATGCGCTGGAGAATGGGCCGAATGCCGGCAACACCATTGTGGTGCTGTGGAGCGATCACGGCTGGCATCTCGGCGAGAAAGAGCACTGGCAAAAATTCACCGCCTGGCGTGTGTGCACGCGGGTGCCGTTGATGGTGCGCGTACCCAAAGGCGTGTCCGGGTTGCCCGCCGGCACCAAGCCGGGCATCAGCCGGCGGCCGGTGAGTCTCTTGAGCCTTGCCCCCACGCTCACACAACTGGCCGGTTTGCCGGCGCAACCGGATCATCACGGGCCCAGCCTCGTGCCGCTCCTGAAACAGCCCGATGCCCGATGGCCGCACGTGGCACTGACCCACTTGGCCGAGCCGGGCAGTTTCGGACTCAGTGCGGAACGGTACCGCTACATCCGCTACGCCGACGGCGATGAGGAGTTGTACGACATCCGGTCCGACCCCTACGAATGGAGCAATCTCGCCGCGCATCCGGACTACGCGGCCACACTTGAGCATCTCCGCACCCGTGCGCCCAAGAAATTTGCTCCGGCCGCCCAGCCGTCCCTTGCCGCTATGCCCTCGCTGAAATGGGTCCCCCTCAAGGCCCCGGCGAAAGCGCCTGCCTCCAAGCCTGCCGGAGGTGGGTTTGACGTGATCTTTATCAACCGGCGCCCGCAACCCGTGCAGCTATACTGGATGACTCCCAAGGGCGACCGCCGACATTACGCGACCCTCGAGCCGGGCAAAACCAAGCGCCAACGAACCCGCCCCGGCGCGGTCTGGCAAATCGCCGAGGCCACAGCCGCTGCCCGGCCGCTGGGCTATTTCCGCGTGGACGATCGTGCCGCCAAGGCGGTAGTGCCCAAGTAATTCAGCAGGCAACGGACAATTGAATTCACCCAATCCCGCCTCCATCCAATGAACATCATGAACCGCATAATAATCCTCAGTGCTCTCTGTGCCTCTGTGGTGAATCTATTCGCCGACGAACAGCCCGTGCGCCAAGCCATCGAGCGGGCCATTCCGTTTATTGAGGAGGAGGGCGTGAACTGGATTGAGAAACGCAACTGCGTTTCGTGCCATCGCATCAACACGATGGTCTGGAGCCTGAGTCTGGCCAAGGCGCGGGGGTTTAAGGTGAGCGATGAGCTGGATGAATGGATCGATTGGTCGGTGAAAGCGTCGCTGGGCAAGAACGACAAGGGCAAGATTGTCGGGCACCTCAACAAGGAAGGCGTGGCGCAGTTGTTGTACGGGTTGGATCTGCCCAAATCGAAAAGTGACAAGCTTACCGCGCTGTTGCCCAACGCTCAGCGCGAGGATGGCACTTGGAAACCCGGCGGCCAATTGCCCGGGCAGAAACGGCCCGTGGCGGAGACGAGCATCACCTCCACCCAATGGATAGCGCTGGTGGCGGATGAAAAAACTGCCGCCCGCGCGCGGCCGGCCATTGCAAAAAGCAAACCGGGCCAAAGCACGGAATGGTACGCCCTGCAATTGTTGCTGGCGGCGAAGGCCGGCTACACCCAGGCGCAGACGGCGGCAACGCAGGCATTGTTGAAACTGCAGCACGCCGATGGCGGTTGGGGTTGGTTGACCGCCGATCCCAGCGACGCCCTCGGTACGGGCATCGCATTGTACGCGCTGCAATACGCGGGCAATGAGGCGGATCCAGCCGCGCTCCATCGCGCTCGTGCGTTTCTGCTGAAGACACAGCGCCAAGACGGCTCCTGGGCCGTGCGCGGCACCAAGGCGAAGAAGAAAAAATCCGTGGAGGAAACCGCCGTCTACTGGGGCACTACTTGGGCGGTCATCGCACTGGCGACGGGCTTGGCCGGTAAGTAGGTCATTGGCATTGGCCGAAACTTGTCCAGTCGGCAAAATTGGCCTAGGCTCACGTTCCTGAATTTATGGGCAATTGGCGTCTCATCTTGGTTGGTTTCATGGCGGCACAAGTGGGTTGGGCGGCCCCGTTGGACTTTGCGCGGGATATCCGGCCGGTGTTGTCGGATGCCTGCTACAATTGCCACGGGCCGGATGGCAAGGCGCGGAAGGGGAAATTGCGGCTGGATGATCGGGCGGGAGCACTGGAGTCGGGGGTATTGGCGGACGGGGAAATGCTCAAGCGGTTGACGAGCACGGATCCGGATTTGCAAATGCCGCCGCCGGATTCGAATCGGAATCTCAGTGATGAGGATCGCGCGAAGCTGGTGCAGTGGCTGAAGGCGGGCGCGAAGTGGCCGGAGGATGATCGGCATTGGGCGTTTGTGCCGCCGAAGCAACCGGCGTTGCCAAAGGTGAAGGATGGCGAGTGGGGACGCAATCCGATTGATGCCTTTGTTTTGGCGCGGTTAGAGCGAGAAGGCTGGAATCCTTCGCCGGCGGCGGACAAGGCGACGCTCCTGCGGCGGGTGACGTTTGACCTGACGGGGCTGCCGCCGACGATTGCGGAGCTGGATGCTTTTTTGAAGGACACCTCGCCGCGGGCATACGAGAAGGCGGTGGACCGCTTGCTGGCGTCGCCGCGCTATGGCGAGCACATGGCACTGGGCTGGATGGAGGCCTCGCGTTATGCAGACACGGACGGCTACCAAAACGATCGCCTGCGTTACATGTGGGTGTGGCGCGATTGGCTGATCAAGGCGCTGAACGACAACGTGCCGTTTGACCGGTTCGTGACTGAGCAGATGGCGGGAGATCTGTTGCCGGACCGAAATTTTTTCACGCAGGTGGCCACGGGCTTTAATCGTAATCATCGCATCAACTCCGAGGGCGGCTCGATCCCGGACGAATGGATCGTGGAATACGTGGCCGATCGCGTGGAGACGATGGGCACGATGTTCCTCGGGCTGACGCTCACGTGTGCGCGCTGCCACGATCACAAGTATGATCCGGTCGGGCAAAAGGATTTCTATCGGCTGTTCGCGTTCTTCAATAACATCGCCGAGGCCGGGTTGGGGCCGAACAACGGGAACAGCCCGCCTTTTATTAAAGTGCCCAAGAG
>WTHG01000142.1 GCA_011523245.1 Verrucomicrobiales bacterium
CTTGGTGAACAATCCCTTGGGCAGGGACTGACCGGCTTGCGCCAGCGACGCGGTTTGCAATTTGTCGCCGGTCGTCTTGAAAATCTTGATCTCAAAGGCCAACCGCGGAAACGCCGCGCGGCATTGGTCGAAAATAAAATTCGCCTGAGCCAAGGCCAAGGCACTCCCACGGGTGGCGATGATAATGGGTGATTCGGACATCAGTTCTGGGTCGCCGGCGCTTCACCAGCGGAGGGAAACGTTGGATCCTGCCGGCGTGATTTTGGTGGTCCACCCAGCGATTCGAGTAATTCACGGGTCTTGCCTTCGACAATAGATTCGCACTTGGCGATCTCCTCCTGGCGCAGGCGCAGGTAATCGTCAGCAATCGCTTGAAGGTCATCGATATTATAGAGGTAAACATCCTCGAGAAAATTGACCTCGGGCTCAATGTCGCGCGGCACGGCGATGTCCACCAGCAGCAACGGCCGATGCTGGCGACCGGCCTGCAGGGGCTCAAGTTTCTTGCGATCGATCACGTAATGCGGCGCACTGGTGCTGCTGATGATAATGTCGATGGCGGCAAACTCGCTCTCCCAATGATCGAAATCCACGGCCTTACCGCCCAGCTCGGAGGCCAGTGCCTCGGCGCGATCGAAAGAGCGGTTCGAGACAATCACGCTGCGGGCCCCGCGACTGAGCAACGCACGCGCCGTCTTTTCACTCGTATCGCCCGCGCCGATCACCATCACGGCGCGGTCATTCAGCTCATCAAAAATCTTGCCGGCCAATTCTACCGCCACGTTGGCGACGGACACACTACCACGTTGAATGTTCGTTTCCGTGCGAATCTGTTTGGCCACGTTGAAAGCCTTTTGAAACGCCTTGTTGAGCCGAGCATCGGTGACCTTATGGTCCAGAGCCAGTTGATAAGCGGCCTTCAGCTGACCAAGGATTTCTGTTTCACCCAACACCATGGAATCCAAGCCGCTGGCTACTTTGAACAAGTGCTGCACTGCGGATTGGCCCGAGTGTTCATAAAAGATTTCATCTGCATCACCTCCCACCTCGCGGTTCTTCAGTAGAAACGATCGCAGTTCGTTAAGCAGTGGCTGTGGTTCAGCATCGGTCGTCACATAAAGCTCCACTCGGTTGCAAGTGGATAAAATGACTACACCGCTCGCCGCCGTCTCCGCTCGCAATGTCTCGAGCAACACTGGCAATTCGCCCTCCGGCAACGCGAACCGTTCGCGCACGGTGACCGGCGCGGTGCGATGATTCAGACCTAGGCAGAGAATCGGCATTACGAGGCAGGCGGTTGATGGAGGGGAGACAAAAGGTACACCCCCCAAAATGTGAGCATGACAAACAGGAAACTGCCGAGCGTGCCCCAGGCAAAACGCCGTCCGCTTTGGGCATGACGCTTCTGCAACATCAACAGCACCAGATAAAAAATCCACACCCCGATCACCCAAAGCATCTCCGGGTCCGGCTGAAACCACACGTTTTTGACTTGGTGCAGGTACGCGCTGCTGGTGACCAACCCAGCGGTCAACAAGCCAAAGGCAATCCACACCAACCGGGTCATCGCCACCTCCAGTCGCTCCAGCGATGGCAGCTTGGAAAGAATGGCGCGAAACTTGTGCAACTTGAGATCCTTTTCCTGAGTGAGAAACATCACCGCCCCCACTGCGCTTAGGCCAAAACCACCAAAGGACAACAGCAATAGTGCCTTGTGCAGGCTGCTCAACGCGCCGGAGAATTCATGGCTCCCCGGAGCCAACTCCGGGTCCATATCCGGAAACAAAGCAAACACGCCCAACAAAAACAACAACGGCGAGGCAAATGCACCGACAAATCGGAACCGCTGCCATACGCCGACCACCAAGTAACCCGCCACAATGGTCCACATGATAAACGCCGTAGCCTCATAGAGATTGGTGATCGGACAGGCCTCCAGATTAAAGCCCCGCTTGACCATTGCCACTGTGTGCAGCACCCACCCACCGGCAAGCATGCCGTACACCACCCAATCGTCGCGCTGGAACCCTTTCCGCCACAGGAACACGGAATAGACCATCACGATGCCGTACAACGTCACCGCGCAGCAAAAATAGGTTTTATCTGTCCAGCTCACGGGAGCGGAGAACATAGCCCTATTATGGGTTTTTTCGCAATTCAAATGGAAACCTTGATAAATCGCGCTTGAGTCCACAACGAAGGGGCCGCTTAACTCATCTCATGCACCGAAGGTGGTTTATATTTCTGCTCCTACTGGGCAGCAACCTGCTGCTGGC
The DNA here is from genome assembly GCA_011523245.1 of Verrucomicrobiales bacterium. Taxonomy (GTDB): domain Bacteria; phylum Verrucomicrobiota; class Verrucomicrobiia; order Limisphaerales; family UBA1100; genus UBA1100. Next base: position 2,277 of record WTHG01000142.1, read on the forward strand.
GGCAGTCGAGGTCGCCTATCGCCAAGGCCAAGCCGCCGTCCCTGCATTATCCCGAGAATTCCGCGGAGCCTGGATTGCCACCGTCAACAATATCGATTGGCCCTCAAAACCAGGTTTACCTGTGGTCGAGCAACAGAAAGAACTCACTGCACTCATCCAATCCGCGGCTCGGCTGAAACTCAATTGCCTGATCTTCCAGGTGCGCCCCGCCTGTGACGCACTGTACCCCTCCACCCTCGAGCCATGGAGCGAATATCTCACCGGCAAAATGGGCCAAGCGCCGCAGCCGCTCTGGGATCCTCTCGCCTATGCAATTCGCGAAGCCCACCGGCACGGCATGGAATTGCACGCGTGGTTCAACCCCTACCGCGCCCGCTACAAATCCGCCAAAGGCCCCGCCGCCGCCCGTCACATCAGCCGCACCCAACCGCAACTCGTGCGCAGCTACGATGGCTACCAATGGCTGGACCCCGCCGAACCGGCCGCTGCTGCCCATTCGTTGAAGGTCATCCTCGATGTCACCCGCCGTTACGATGTGGATGGCATTCACATCGACGATTATTTCTACCCCTACCCCGCCGCCAACCGCGCGCCGTTTCCCGATGAAGCCAGCTGGAAAAAATTCCGCGGCGACATGGACCGCAAAGACTGGCGACGCATGCACATCAACAATTTCATCAAACGCCTGCACACCGAGATTCACAAAATCAAACCCCACGTGAAGTTCGGCATCAGCCCATTCGGCATCTGGCGCCCAGGATATCCCCAGCAAATCAAAGGCCTAGATGCTTACGACGCCCTCTATGCCGATGCCCGCCTCTGGCTGAGCGAAGGCTGGCTGGACTACTGCGCACCGCAGCTCTACTGGCGCATTGAGCCGCCGGCGCAAAGCTACCCCGTGCTCCTCCAATGGTGGCACGAACAAAACCCGAAACGCCGACACCTCTGGCCCGGCAATAACAGCGCCAAGGTGGAACCCTGGCCGGCCACTGAAATCCTTAACCAAATTGACCTCACCCGAAAGCACCCCGGCACTACCGGTAACATCCACTGGAATCTCAGCGCCTTGGTCGATAACCGCGGAAAACTTGGCACGCAGTTACTGGCCCGGAAATATCAACAACCTGCCCTTTTACCCGCCTCCCCCTGGCTCGACCGCACTAGCCCCAAGGCTCCGGCCATTAATGCCTCATGGGATGCCCAAAAGAAAATGATCCATACCACTTGGCGCGCCGTGGATCGGGAAAGCGTGCGCTGGTGGCTTTTCCAAATTAAAGCCAACGAACGCTGGATTTCGAAACTCATGCCCGGCTCGCAAAAGATGGCGTTGTTGCGGGTGAGCGATCAATTCCCTGAAGCAATTGCCGTCACCGCCATCAACGCCGCCGGGCATGCCAGCGCGCCGGCTACGCTGTTGAAACGCTAGAACAACGGCAGCGGCTTGCCGTCGCAGATTGGCAGCGGACGGCTGTCACGGTCATGGATCATCGTGGTGCTGGGATCGATGCCCATGGCGTGGAAAATCGTGGCGTGCAAATCGGGGGGACCACAAGCCTGCTCGGCAGGTTCATAGCCGGTGGCATTGGAAGCCCCATACACCTGCCCGCCTTGAATACCGCCTCCGGCAAACACCACGGAGTATGCACCGGGAAAATGATCGCGCCCGGCCGCACCATTAATCTTGGGCGTGCGCCCGAAGTCGGTGAGCATGACCACTAGCGTATCGTCTAGGCGACCGCGTGCGTGCAGGTCCTCCACCAAAGTAGAGGCAGCCTGATCAAAGGGCGGCAGCATGTCGTTTTTCAACCGGTTAAAATTATTCGCATGCGTATCGAAGTGCGACCCTTTGGATCCATTCAAATCGCCGGCGGCACAATACACAGTTGCCACAGGCACACCGGCCTCGGTGAGACGACGCGCGGTCAGGGTACTTTGCCCGCAAATGTGCATACCATATTTCTCGCGCAAGGCGCGCGGCTCCTTCTCAAGATCGAACGCCTCATGCACGGAGGGATTGAGCAGCATATCCAGCGCCTGCTCATGGGTGCGACGCATCGGCGCGGTTTCTTGTGCCAGCGCAGTGCGTTTAGTCTCGCTGAACCCGTTCACCAACCCTCGTCGACCGTTCAAGCGTTGGCGGTTTACGCCTTCCGGCAAATCTAGATTGATGCGGCCGGACGTGGGCGATTTGCCCTCATAGAATTTCAGCCCCTCACTAGGCGGCCGAAACACAGCCGGATCCTTGGCCATGCCAAGAAAGCCGGCGTCCTGCCCGTTGGCCACGCCCCCATCGTACAGGGTGTAAGGCAGGGCCACAGCGCCGGGAAGATGATTGGCCGGCGCGCCTTTGGCATCCCAGATCATGGAGCCGATGCTCGGCCAATCCGCGCGAGTGGCAGGCCAGTTGCCGGTCAGGTTTTGCGGCTGATGGCCAGTAAGATTCCAGTAGGCACCGGAGCGATGGCTGGGGGCATTGTGATGGGCGCTGCGGACGACAGCCCAGTGTTTCATGGTGCGCGCAAAGCCGGGAAGATGTTCGCCCACCCGAATACCGGGCACAGCGGTGGGGATTTCTTTAAACGTGCCGCGGATGTTTGAGGGCGCGTTGGGTTTTAGGTCAAATGTATCGAGGTGGCTGATACCGCCCCAGCAAAAGAGTACGATGCAATTCTTGGCGCGGCCAAATCCGTGGGCGCCTTCATTTGCCCTGGCCTGCAAGGTCAATACTTGCGGCAAGGTCAATCCGCCGAGTCCAAGTTTTAGAAAATCGCGTCTCTGCATTGCTCCTCCCACTATAAAGCACCTTGGAAGGGTTGTAAGCCGAATTTTGTCTACACCGCAAGCGGTGGAGAGGATCATTTATCTGTTGCGACCCTACCCGGAGCCGTGACCGTTTCCGATCTCGGGACGGACCGTCCCTGGCCCCCTATTTGGCCTTGCACCCGATGGGGTTTACCGTGCCGCCTTGCTTACGCTTGGCGCGGTGGGCTCTTACCCCACCTTTTCACCCTTACTCCGGCGAACCGGGGCGGTTTGTTTTCTGTGGCACTGTCCGTCGGCGATCCCTTTCGAAACCGCCGCCTGCATGTATCCACGGCAGAGCCGAGGTTACGCAGCATCGTGTCCTGTGGTGTTCGGACTTTCCTCTCCCGCCTTTTATGACGAAAGCGATCCTCCACCCTTCCAAGGTGGGATTAGCCTGAGGTATTCTGGAAGATTTTTGAAGGCCGAAATGCAGGAAACGGTTGGGTTTCCCTAGTCCGATTCCATAACCATGTCGCGCGTGTAGTAGACGATGCGGCTGCAGTTCGGGCAATAATTGATCTTGGAACCGGACTTGATCACGATCACATCGGCTTCTGGGAGCTTCATGTGACAGCCTCCACAGGCACCGTGGGCAATGCCTACCACGATGTTCGTGCCTTTGCGCACACGCAGACGCTCGTATTGCTTAAGCGTACTCGCTTCCACTTTACCAGCGGATTCGGCGCGTTGATCGGCCAATTCCTCCAGCTTGGCTTTAAGATTGGTTTCGCGCTCGTCAATTTCGCCCAACGCCCTAGCCTTTGCGTTATTGGCTTCATCCAGCTCTGTTTTGGCGGCTTGGCTTACCTCGGCATGGATATCAATTTCCTCCAGCACTTCAATCTCGCTGGTTTCCAAGTCCGAAATGGTCTCCTTGCAGGTCTCCTGCTGGCGTCCCAGTGCCTTATATTGTTCGTTGTCCTTAGTATCCATCTGCTGCCGAGCGTAGGTCCGGATCTTTTCCTGCTCGGCTTCGATCTCAACTTCCAGAGCGTTCTTACGAGCCTCTAATTCCTTTGCTTTTAGTTGAGCCGCCTCATGAGCCGTCTCGGCATCAGACGAGCGGCTGTTTACCTCTACTCGTTC
>WTHG01000170.1 GCA_011523245.1 Verrucomicrobiales bacterium
GATGATGACAGTTTGGCCGGCAAACATCAGTTGCCCTTCTTGAAAGATTGAATGGCCTCTTCGGTCAAGCCCCATTCGGCCAACGGATGTTCGCCCGGGATGATCTTGCCGGGGTTCATGACGCCCTTGGGATCGAGTCCGTCCTTAAGAGCTGCCACGGCCTTAACGCCGGTGGGCGACAGATCTGCTTCGATCCATGGCAGGTGTTCGGAGCCTACAGCATGGTGATGACTAACCGTGCCGCCATGCTCCATAAAGGAATCCTCCGCCGCTTTCTTAACGTACAAATATTGATCCAACTCGCGCCCTTCGATCTGGCGGCAGCCAAAGGTAAAGTAGAGACTCGCGCCGGTGTGATAGTTGTGACTGATGTGGCAACCCACCCACGGATCGGCGCCGGTGTCGCGAATGGCTTGGCGAATGTTTTGCAGCGTGTGGGTGTAGAGCGTCAGCAAATTATCCCAGGTAGTGGCGGTTTCACTCACATCACCCATCACGCCTCGGTCCATGAGATAATCGCGGACATGCGGGAAATCATATTTGGCCTCCTGAAAGGAGCGACCCGGTCCTTCACCAAGGCACACGCCACGATGGCGCTTGAAAATGTAGGCAGATTCCCGGCGTTGCTGATGGAAGGTATCGTAATCTCCCTCACAAGCGGTGGTCATCATGCAGCACTGGGTGAAGTCGAAGCCCTTGATCGTGCGCAGATACCATTTCAATGCGGAGCTGATCTGAGCCTTCAAGCCCGTGTCCGGTTTTTTGAAAGCCGCACTCAAGGCCGTTTTGCCCGGATCATTAAGTCGAGTGATCACGGGCATGATGCCCATGCGCATACATTCATGAATCGCCGCTACGCCGCTTTCGAAATCCGGAAACAACCAGCCCTCAAACACCTTATACTCCGGCAACCGGTGTACCTGCATGGTAAGCTCGGTGATCACCCCCAAAATCCCTTCGCTGCCCACGCACAACCGACGCACGTCAATGCCGTTGGAGGAATTCGGCACGGTACGGGTCACGATCGTGCCGCTGGGGGTCACCATGCGGAGGGCAATCACCATATCCTCGATCTTTCCGTACTTGTCACTCTGCATGCCGGCCGAACGCGTGGCCACCCAACCGCCGAGTGTGGAGTGCACAAAGGAATCGGGGAAATGCCCCAGCGTCACGCCTTCGGCCTCCAGTTGTTCCTCCATGTGCGGCCCGTACACGCCGGGTTGAATGCGGGCGATCAGGGATTTTTTATCGACCTCCAGCACTCGATTCATGCGGCACATGTCGAGGCTGACGATAAACCGGTTGTCGCGATCCTTGGGGTCCAGACAACCGGCGATGTTGGAGCCGCCGCCTAAAGGAATGAGTACCGCGTTGTGCTCGTGTGCAGCCTTCACGATGGCCACCACATCCTCTTCGCTGGCAGGATAGACCACGAGGTCCGGCGCAAAATCCACTTGCCCACGGCGTAATCGGAACAAATCCCGGAACGCCTTACCGGCCGCATGCACCAGGCGATCCTTTTTGGTGGCGGATAATTGATCGGCCTCCAATACGGCCTCAAGCGCCGTGGTGAAGGGCGCATTGGTTTTGGCCGTCGGCAGATCGATTTCCTCAAAGGAAACGGGCGGTGTGCGATGATCGTCGGCCAAGCCCAGCTCGCCCTTGAGGTACGGCCACAGCTTCGGCTTGTCAGCATCACTGAAGGTGACGTCCTCGTCGCCCCAGCCCCACCATTTCATGTGCCGCACAGTTGGATCAGCCATGCAGTTCCTTCAGCTTGCGAATGCGTGATTCCATTTCAGTGGTGATGGCCGTGTAGATCGACCGTCCGCCGCCATTTTCTTCAGCAAAACGGTGCGGGTCAATCGCTTCGCCAATATAAATGCGCACCCGCGTCGGGCGAATAATCTTCACGCCCTTGGGATAGGCGCGGTGGGTGCCATCGATATACACCGGCACGATGGGCAGATTCAGCTCGGTGGCAATCATCGCCGCACCCTTTTTCATGGTCGCCATTTCGCCGGACTGCGAACGCGTGCCCTCGGGGTAAATGATGATGCTGCGATTCCGGTGCGAGGTGAATTCCCGACAGGCCACCATCAACCGCACGATGCTCTCGCGCGACGCGCCCCGATCGGCCGGGATCAGATTCATCAGGCGGGAGAGAAAATTGTTCCGGCTCTTGTTATCGAAGAAATAATCCTTCGCCGCCACCATGCCGTACTGGTCAAAATCCTCTCCGCCGGCGTACATCAAGGCCGCGCTATCCATGTGGCTGCAGTGGTTGCTGCAAAAGATGAACGGCGCACTCGGCAAATTTTCCCGCCCCTCCACCTTGGCCGGACACCAGAGGTTGAAGAGCGCATGGCAGAAAAGCTCAAAGCACTTGTGCCAGAACGCGGTCATCCCCCGCGGATCGCGTTTGAGATACGCGTATTCCGGGTCCAGCTCCGCTTGCTTCAGCTTGTCCTGAAAGGTCGACAACCTTATCTCCCAAATTTCGCGTGGGCCTCAGCAAACTCGTTGCTGACAATCGCGCCCGCCAATGAAATCTCCAACGCCAGTGCCGAGGCGCAAATAATCTCCGCCAGTTTACGCGAGGAATGCTGCCCGCCGGCACAACCCACCAATTGCAGATTAGCGTGCTGCCCATTGAGCCGCTTCGCGCCACCCACGGTGCCCACAGTGAGGCTGGGCATGCTGAGCGTGGCGTACAAATCTTCCCCGCGTTTTTCGTAAGTGGCGATGCCGATGGCGTTCTCCGCCACACAAGCCACATCCTGCCCCAGCGCCAGATACAACGCCGCCAGCGCATTGGCCACATGCAAGTTCATGCCCAGCAGACCGGCCATCTGCGAGCCAAGATGTTTATCCACCAACGCCTCCAAAATCTCATCGGCCGAGACGCGCAGCAGCTTTTTCAAAACCCGATTGGGCACCTGAAAGCTGGCGATCACATGATGACCGCGGCCCTTCATCAGGCTGCGTTGCGCGGGGTTTTTGTCCGCGTTGAAATTGCTCTCCACGAGATAACGATACGGTGTGCCGTTGGAGAGATTCTCCACAATGTACCGGCAGGCGGCGTCGGTACTGAGCGTCACCATGTTCTGACCGGCGGCCTCTGCGGTGTCGTAAATGAAATCCAGAATCACCCGGTTATGAATCGGGATTTTATCAATGCGCAACAGCTTGCCGTGGCGTGTGGTGCTCTCAGCAGCTGCTTTGATTTCATCATAATGGGCATCCACCTGCTTCACGAACTCGAGTGCCTGCTCGATTTCACTAAAGCGAAACACCGGCGCCCGCGACAACTCCTGCTTCACATGCCGCGTCTTGATGCCGCCGCTACGATGCGTGAGGTAAAACCCGCGCGTCATGGAAAGCGACAACGTCCCTTCCACCGTGCAGAGCGGCACATAAAAATCACCCTTGGCGTAGGTGCCATCGATCTTGAGCGGGCCAGACACGCTTTGCGGCAAGCCCACGAAGCCCACGTGATTCTCGATCAGGCCCTTAAGGTTATCGGGTTCATCCAGGGCAAACTCCGGCATCGCGTGCCCTGTCTGCTCCTTCAACCAAAGCCGGCGCGCCTCGGTATCCGCCTGGGTATAGCCCCGCGGTGGTGTGAGTTTATTCATTATGTTTGGCCAAAAATCCCCAAAAAGGGGGCACCTGTGTCGTTGGGTCTGTTGCAAACAGGCGGCCGAAATCTACCCAGACACCCCTCATCGTCCAGCATTACTTATGCTCTTCCTGCCCAACAACACCGGCAACAGCACCAGCGTGGCCAGTAAAGCCCCTGCCAGTCCTACCGCCAATAACAGTCCAAAATGCACTACCGGCGGAAATACCGACATCCAGAACACCATCATCATCCCCGCCAAGATGATCGTGGTTGCCACAATCGGTCGCCCTTTTACGCGTAAGGCCGACCGAGTGGCTTCGGTCGGGCTCGACCCCGTTCGCCGTTTATCCCGCCAATGTGTAATAAAATGGATGGTATCATCCACCGCTACCCCCAAGGCAATCGCCGCCACCATGATGGTGATCGAATTCAGCGGCACACCGGCAAATCCCTGAAGGGAGATGATCATTCCCACTGGCAACAAATTCACAGCCAGGGCCAGGAACGCCAATCCCACCGATCGCCACAGCACGGCTAAGATGACGCCAATGACGCCCACGGCCCATCCCACGCTGCGGCGTTGGCTTCGAACGATCCGTTGATCCGCTTCGAGGATACTGCGTATCCCGTTTTCCGCTGAGACCGTCACATTGGTTGGGGCCGCCATACGTGCTTCGGTTTCCACCTGCTCCAGTATTTCCAGATACTCACTGCTCGGCATATCACGCGTGCGCAGGGTGAGTTGAGCCGTCTGGAAATTGGTATCACATAACATCGTTAGGAACGGCAGCTGCTCTTTCTGTGAAGCCACAAGACCGGAAAAGAGCGCGGTCATCAGCGGATTTTCCGGCAGACGAAACGTCCCTTCCCGTCCGCCTTCCCAAACCTCGTTAATCGCCGCCATCAGTTGTGTGTAGGAATACACCGCCGTCACCCCCGGTTTGCGCGCCGCCATCTGATGTATCGAATCGAGGTACTGCAGGAAATAGGGATTGTTCAACCCGTTCGTCATTCCCGAATCCACCTGCACCTGCACCACATTGATCCCACCGTAGGCATCATCCATTTCCTCAATCATCACGCGCGTGGGGCTGGCGCGGTTCAGAAACTCCACCGCCCGAACATCCGTCCGCACCTGACTCAACCCCACCACCATTAACACCCCGCTCAACACCAGTAACACCGCCATCGGCTGGCGCATCGCCTGCACGCGATCAGCCCATCCCGACCAATCGAAACGATTCGACTCAGAATGGTGTTCAGGTGCCGCTACATCATCGGAAGACCGTTTCGAAAACAAGACCGGCAACCAGGCGAGGCCCGGGCCAAAGGTCAATCCGAACAACATTGCAATTCCACTCGCACCCAGCACTCCGAATTCGCGCAATTGCTCAACGTCACTGGCTTGCAGCGCCAATAATCCTGTGATGGTCGTCAGTGCCGCAAATCCGCTGGCACGCAGGACTTCCCGGCCCATTGAATTCACGGCTACCATTGCCTCCTCCCCGGCCAACCAAGCTCGCTGGAATGAGGTCGCCACATGCGTCAGTAACGTGAGATGTACCGCACTCAACAATGGTACCAACAGCACTGTGAAAATATTAAGCTGCAGGCCGGATAACTGATACAACGCCGGCAACAGCACCAGCCCCATCACTTGATTCGCCAGCACGTACACCATCAGGCGAGGGGTCCGACGAAAGGTGAACGCCAATACCACAAGCAACAGCCCCAACGCCGTCGGGACAAATCGTACTGCGTCCGCTTTCACAGCAGTTCGAATTTCATGCTCAATCAACGGCAACCCGATGGCGTTCACTGAATGGCCGCGCTGCCGAAATTGTTCCAACACCGCGCCGATTTCCTGATCAAACACCGCCTGCTCTTCCGGAGTCACCAACGGCCGGGTGTAATTGGCTAGGATCACCGTGTGCCGACCGTTTTCAGCCACCAGAATATTCCGGGCATAGGGATGATCCTGCGACCAATGCCGCAGATCGCTCATATCCGCAGCATCCAGTCTGAACGGCACGATATTTTCCCAAGCCAACCCAAACCCCTGCCGGACCGGTCGCTGGGCGGTTACCAAACTATGCACGTTGGTGACCGAAAACACCTGCCCTTGCACATTGGTCACCTCCGTCACTGCCCCGGGCACTTTCCCAAGTTCCCATGTCATCTCGCGGATCAATTCCAGCCCAGCCGGCGAATACACTTCGCCGCAATCCAAGCTCACCGCAATCGGTATGGTCTCACCCAATACCTCTTGGGCCGTCTCGTAGCTTTGCAGATTACGTTGATCTCCCGAGAGCAGATCATCCATCTCCGTGTCCACTTCCAGATTAGCCATCCAAACTGAAATTCCGCAGGCAGCCAGCAGCACACACAAGGTGGCTCGCGGGAAATGCAGAAATGGATCACGCAACATCTTCACGTCACCCGCTTTTACGATGAACACCGGCTGGGCACGAACCTTTTTAGGTAGTCATTGGTCAAAAGGAAATCCGTGACAGCCGCCCCGCACCCGTTACCATC
>WTHG01000383.1 GCA_011523245.1 Verrucomicrobiales bacterium
TTCCCGGCGCGAAACGATGCGCTGAATTCGCCCCAAAAAAACAAGCTGCCGCATGACCCTGAGACCTGACAGTGTTTCCGAGTTGCAGAATCTGTTGCGAGACGCGACAGCCCCAATTCCGTGCATTGATATCCGCTCCCTGTGTTCACTAAAAACACATGTACCCGAGGACATGACCGCTACGGTGGATGCCGGCATGACGCTGGCCGATTTCCAGGCGACCATCGGCAAGCGCGACCAATGGCTTCCAGTTGACACTCCTGCTCCAGAGCTAATAACCATCGGCGAACTGCTTGCAGATAATCTGAGTGGGCCACGCCGTATGGGATTTGGCGTGATTCGCGATTGGTTGATCGGATTGCGGTATGTGTCCGCCGAGGGTGATGTGGTGTTCAACGGCGGAAACGTGGTCAAAAATGTGGCGGGCTTCGACTTATGTAAATTAATGGTCGGCAATCGCAATGCACTGGGAATTATTGTTGAAGCCACGTTTAAACTAGCTCCCAAACCCGAACGCGAACAGTTCTTTGAAAAAAGCTGTTCAACCATAACCGATGCAGCTGACCAAATTAATCGACTATGGAATTCAGGGCTTCAATTCAGCGTGCTGGACTTGAACAAAAACCCCGATTCCACACCAAGAATCATTGCAGGTTTCAGTGGAATCGCGGCGGATGTTGAAGCACAGACCAGAAGACTCCAAGAAATCGCCGACTTCTCAGAGACTGATCTAAGCCATGACACTTGGAGAACGGAACAACCAAATCACCCTATGTCTGTCGCGCCGAACGATTTAACAGACTGCATCCTGAGTCAAAAACCAGAGCAATATGTCGCCCGAGCTGGTAATGGGATTTTGTATCTTCCCGGTACTGCGCCAAAACGAGAGCCCTCCTCAGTGGAGCAGCGAATCAAAGAATTGTTCGACCCCAGAGGAATTCTCCCTGCGTTATGAGCAAGCCGTTCATAGATGAAGAAAAATCACTCGCCTGTGTCCATTGCGGGCTTTGCCTTTCGGCTTGCCCCACTTACCTGGAAACAGGCAATGAAAACGACTCGCCGCGTGGCCGCATTTATCTCATGCGCGCCATGCAATCGGGCCGCACACCGATTAACGAAACTACAGTACGACACATAGACCTTTGTCTCGGTTGCCGGGCGTGCGAAACAGCCTGCCCTAGCGGAGTGGAATACGGAAACCTGCTTGAGCACACACGAGATCATCTGGAACGCCAACATGACCGCGGATGGTTTCAGACTTTTCTGCGCCGAATCGCAATCGAACAAGTTTTCCCCTTCCCGAATCGCATGCGGCTGGCACTGATATTGGGTCGCATTGCCAATGCCCAGATCATTCGCTGGCTTGTGCCTAGCTTTGCCCTGAAAGCCATCGCACTCCTTCCTGAAAACCCATCCGATCGTACTCTGCCGCAAACAAGCAAATGCGGAACCCAATCCAGAGGAAGTGTTGGTTTTGTCGAAGGTTGCATCATGCCGGTGATGTTCGGGGATACCAATCACGCCAGCGTGCGGTTGCTCAACCAATCCGGATTTGATGTGGAAACCCCTCCCGGCCAAGGTTGCTGCGGAGCGTTGTACGCGCACAGTGGGCAACTGGATAAGGCCCGCGAATGCGCCCGCCAAAATATTGCGGCATTCGAAAAACTGAACCTCGAGTCCATCGTGATTAATGCAGCTGGGTGTGGGAGTACTCTAAAAGAATATGGCGAGCTATTGGCGGATGACGCTGATTGGCGTGAGCGAGCTAGGCAATTTAGTGATCGGGTCAAGGACCTTACCGAATGGCTAGAAACTTCACAGTTCCCTGCTCGCGAATCTAAATTGAAAGTGACCTATCACGATGCCTGCCATTTGGCCCACCCTCAGGGAATCACAATGGAACCACGCGCATTGGTGAAAGCCGTAGCTGGAAACCGGTTTATTGAACTGCCAGAAGCAGAGATTTGCTGCGGCAGTGCAGGAAGCTACAATCTCACGGAACCGGAGATGGCTGAACGACTACAACAACGCAAAATTGATAACCTGCTCTCCACCGGCGCAGATATCTGTGTGACTACAAATCCGGGATGCATGCTCCAGATTCAGGCCGGCCTCAAGAAAGCCGGCTCCAAGATGCGGGTGCAACACATCGCTGATTACCTTATTGCGCCCGACGGATGATTTGCCCTGGCCCGGCGCCATTGTGACGGTCATTCTCCACAACAATTTGACCATTCACAATCACCCACCGAAATCCCGTGGTGTAAGCGTGCGGGTTTTTAAAAGTAGCATGATCCGTGATTTTAGCGGGATCGAAAACTACAACATCCCCGGCAAAGCCCGGTTTAAGTTGCCCGCGATTTTTCAATTTAAATGTTTGCGCCGGTAACTGAGTGAGCTTGCGAATCCCTTCCCCCAGCGGCAATTGTTTTTGGTCGCGAATATAATAGCCTAAAAATCTCCCCACATTCCCGTAGCCCCGTGGATGCGGCACCCCCTGATTAAAGGCGCGAACACTGCTGTCGCTGGCGAACATCGTTTGCGCATGCTTCATAAAACCACGCGCATCCGCCTCGTTCATCCCATGGAACACAGCACTCGCTCCGCCATTTAACTCGATCTCCATAATCAAGGCGATCTGATGATCCAGAGTGGCGGCCCCATAACGCATTTGCGCAGCCTGGGGCACACTCAAGCCATTGTAACGCGGATCTTTTTTGTGCCAAGCGATGACAGCGTAGGAGTAATCATCCCGCTGCCGAGCCTTTAGGCGAGTTTTCATCCACGTGGCTGTTTTCGCGTATTGCTCCCGATCTTTGATACGCTGAGCATAAGCAGCCCTTCCACCTGCCACCAGATGGTCTGGGAGTAGTTGCTTAAGGCTCGTGCTCGAAGCAGTGTAGGCATACTGATCGTGCGTCAATCGAACGCCCTCCTTGCGAGCTCTATCGAGCTTGGTTAAAAGTTCATGATGCCGCCCCCACATGGGGCGTCCAGCGAGTTTGAGATGGGATATATGCACAGGCAATTGGGCCTCTCGCCCGATCAGACATATTTCATCCACCGCCTTAAAAATATTTGTTCCTTCACTACGCATATGGCTGACGTAGATCCCTTCATGTTTGGAAACTGTTTTTGCCAAGGCGATTAACTCATCAGTCCTGGCGAATGTGCCGGGCAGATAAATCAACCCGGTGGACATCCCCAGGGCACCGTCGTCCATAGCTTTGGTGATGAGTTGCTGCATATGCTTCAATTCCTCCTCTGTAGGGGGGCGCCGCATAGAGCCACCCATCACCTGATTGCGCACTGTGCCGTGACCGATCAATGACGCAATGTTCGGAGAAAACCCAAACTGGCTCATACGCTTAAAGAATTGGCCGATGTCCAATTTGGAAGAACCGCAGTTTCCCAGAACAAGAGTCGTGACACCCATGCGAAGAAAATTCTCCGCCTTGGCATGATAAACGATGTTTTCGGCATGGGTATGGACGTCGATGAATCCGGGCGCCACCACCAGCCCAGAGGCATCCAGTGTTTGCCGTCCACGTACGGGGTTTTGATCGACCGATACGATTCTCCCCTGATTAATGGAGACATGCGCTTGAACGGGGGGGCGACCGGTGCCGTCGTACACTAACCCATTTCGCAACACCAAATCCACCGCCGCCTCCAATGATAGGCCACAGAAGCAGAAAAAAAGAGCCGCACGAAAAGCGCGCATGCGATTAACTCCCCCCAATCTGCGAAGCGTACCCCGCGGCGTCCAGCATACCAGCAAGATCGGGGTCACTGGTAAGTTTCATTTTAAAGAACCATCCATCTTCATAGGGACTTTCATTGACCTGTTCGGGAGCATCTTCAAGCGCGCTGTTGATTTCGGTGATTTCACCGGCAATCGGCGCGTACAAATCACTGGCCGTCTTAACGGATTCCACCACGCCACACCCTTCTCCCGCAGCTAATGTCCGACCGACTTCCGGCAGTTCCACATACACGATATCCGTTAACTCCGCTTGTGCGTGATCAGTAATCCCTATCACGGCGCTGTCGCCTTCAATGCGGATCCATTCATGTGAAGTGGTGTATTTGAGATGATCAGGAATGTTGCTCATGATTTTTGGTATAAGGGTTTTTTACGGAGTTCAGCAGGAAATCGTCGTTCGCGTATTTCGATTTCAATTTCAGCGCCAGGTTTGGCGTAGGGCTGATTAATATACGCCATCCCAATCCCGGTCTTAAGGGATGGGCTTTGGGTGCCGCTGGTTACGGTTCCAACCTTATCTTCGCCGATCCAAACAGGATATCCCTCGCGAGGCGGCGGCGATTTAGCAGTCATGGCAAAGGCCATATTGCGGCGGGTCGGCCCCTCGTTCTTCTGGTAGCCCAACTCCCCACGTCCTCGAAATGATTTTTCCATGTCCACAAAATAACCTAAGCCGGCCTCTAGAGGTGTAACCTCCTCGTTCAATTCATGACCGTACAACGGATACCCCATTTCCAATCGTAAGGTGTCGCGGGCGCCCAGGCCCGCGGGTTTAATGCCGTGTTCCTGCCCCAGCTCCATGAGCCTCTCCCATAGAGTTGTAATGACATCATTCGGAGCAATCAGTTCAAAACCATCTTCGCCGGTGTATCCGGTGCGCGACACGTACACCTCTTTGCCCTCAAAGATAAACACATCGATTTGATTTTTCTCAAGAGCCGTGGGGCGCTCGACAGCGATGAGTCCGGGCATGGTGAATAGTTGGCTCACGAAACGATTTACGTACGGCCCCTGAAGAGCCACTGCCGAAAGATTGTCTGACTCGTCCACCACATTAACCGTGCGTGTGGATTCGAATTCCGCCACCAACCGCTGCAACTCTGCTAAGTCTTGAGTGATGCGCGAAGCGTTGACCACCAGCAGGTAGACTTCCCTGGCAATCCGGTAAACATAGAGATCGTCCAACACCCCGCCGCGATCGTTACACATGAGCGAGTATTGGGCGTCCCCCACAGCAAGATTGGAGGCCGTGTTGGTAAGTGTTGAATCCAGAAACTCCGTCGCACGCGCGCCGCCAACCATTAATTCCCCCATATGGGAGATATCAAACAGGCCACACGCCTCGCGTACCGTGCAGTGTTCATCCACAATGCCCGTATATTGAACGGGCATTTCCCATCCGCCAAAATCAATGCAGCGAGCACCAAGAGCCTGATGCGTCTCAAACAGAGCCGTACGCCGCGGGTCCGCCATTCATTAACCCCACTTCTCTAGAATCACTTGCTCCTTGGGTGCTCCTAGCTCGTCCTTGGCGAGTGTCTCAGCCATTTCAACCAGTGCGTTCGGTCCGCACGCATAAAAGACGGTGTTATCAAGGTCATCGATGTGTTCCTTGATCCAATCCGCATCAATCCGACCTCGACGCCCTTCCCAAGGATCATCATCGGCCAAGCGCGTACAGGTCACGAGGAATTTGAAATTGGGGTTTTCCTTTTCCAGCGCGCGGAATTCTTCATTGAAAATAATGTCGTCAGTCGTGCGCACGGTATAGAGAACGGTGATACGGGTATTTAAATTGCGGCGAGTCGCTTCCCGCACAAACCCGCGAAACGGCGTCACACCTGAGCCGCCGGCAATGCAAATCAAATGACGCCCAGGCGGATCAAACACCGGCAGAAACTTGCCGGTCGGCTCGATCACCCCCATCACATCCCCTGCCTCAGCCCAATCAACGATGCTGGTGCCCATCTTACCATCGCGCTTGACCGTCACCTCGAAACTGCCGCGATCCAACGCACAGGAGCTCAGCGAATAAGCCCGTTTGTATTTTGGATGATGCGGCCACCATACGGTGATAAATTGGCCGGTTTTGAAGTCCAAGTCGTAGCCTTCAGGCCATTTGAATTTCAGAGTCTTCGTGTCAGGCAACTCCATGGTCGCCTGCTCGATTTCCATTTCCACTTTCAGTTTCGCCATGATCTTAAATTGTTTTGATGAATTTACTTCACGTTAAAAGCCGCACCTTCTTTAGTGCTGCGAACATAAATGTTCCCATTGGCCAGTACCGGCGTGCTCCAGCATTTTCCGGTCACTGCGTTTGATTCCGCCAATTGCTTGTAGCCGGACGGGGTTCCGGCTA
>WTHG01000136.1 GCA_011523245.1 Verrucomicrobiales bacterium
GCCGTGGTGTTGGTCACCGCCCAGCTCAAGCAACAGGAAACGCTGCAACAGGATATAGAAACTTGGCTGCGGTTGCTGGAGGTCGATGCGACCGCGCGGTTTTATGCGGACTGGGAGGTTTTGCCACATGAGGACAAGCTACCGCATGCCGATGCCCTGAGTGAAAGGCTGGAGACCCTGCAGGCGCTGGCCGATGGTGTGGCACCGGTGATCACGGTGACACCCGCTGCCTTGATGCAGTGCACGTTGCCGCCCGCGGAGATTGCGCATCGGTCGCGCACCTTGCGATTAGGCGATCGACTGGAGCCGCTGGATTTCATCGAATGGCTGGAGGAGCAGGGCTATGAGCCCGAAGCACAGGTCAGTTCGCGCGGTGAACTGTCGTTGCGCGGAGGGATTGTGGATGTATTTCCCTTCACCACCCCGTGGCCGGTGCGCTGCGAGTTTTTTGGCGACGAGCTGGAATCGCTGCGTTATTTCAATCCGCAAAGTCAGGTGTCGCGCGAGAAGATCGAGCACGTGACATTATCGCCCGGCGGCGAAGTGGGGCTGCTCAAGCGATTGACTGGGCCGGGTGGGGCGACGTTGCTGGAACATTTACCTAAGGATACGATCGTACTCTTTTGCGATCCGGACGCGGTGGATGAGGCGGCGGCACAAAAGGTGATGGAGATTCCGCCGGGCGACCGGTTTCATGTGGAATGGACTCCGCTGCTCCATCGGCTGGAGGAACGCGGATTGATTCGTGTGGATCTGCATGAGCTGGACGAGGGCGAGGAGGCGTTGGCGCTGGAGCTAGCGAGTCTGGAGGCGTTTCGGCCAATGGAAGGGCGCGTTGCCGATCCGCAAATTGTTGATGCCCAACGGCGCGAATTTTTTGCTCAACTCCATCGCTGGCGACGGCAGGATCACACCGTGCTTGTGCTTTGCAACAACGAGGGTGAACAGCAACGGTTAGAGGAATTGTGGGCGGAGTATGGGTTTGAAGCGGAGGGAGGCAAACTGGACATCGCGCTGGGTACATTGAGCCGGGGATTTCTCTACAGCCCTGGGCACTGGGTAGTGGTGAGCGATGCGGAGGTGTTTGGCCGGTACAAAGTGCAGCGGCCGCGCCGAATGAAAGGTCGCCACGGCTCGGTAATGAAATCCGCGTTCGACATCAACTTCACCGAGTTGGAAGAGGGCGATTATGTGGTGCACGTGCAGCACGGCATCGGGCGGTACCTCGGTATGAAAGTGATGCCGCTTTCCGGCGCGAAGGAAGGTGCGGATAATAGCGGGCATGAGTGTATAATGATCGAGTATGCCACAAGTGATCCGCACAATCCGCCGCCTAAGTTGTATGTGCCGGTGAGCGAGGCACATTTGGTCAGTAAATACATCGGCTCAGGCAAGGCCGATCCCCCGCTCAACACGTTGGGCGGTAAGCGTTGGGAAAAAACCAAGGAAAAGGCTGAGAAAGCCGTGCGCGATTTGGCTGCAGAACTGTTGCGCATCCAGGCCGTGCGCGAGACCGAGCGCGGCTATGCCTTTGGAGAGGACACCACTTGGCAACGCGAGTTTGAGACGTCGTTCGTTTACGAGGAAACGGACGATCAAATGAAGGCGATCAATGACGCGAAGCAGGATATGCAGGGCGATCAGCCGATGGACCGACTGATCTGCGGGGACGTGGGCTTTGGTAAAACCGAGGTGGCCATTCGCGCGGCGTTCAAGGCGGTGATGGCCGGGAAACAGGTGGCCGTGCTGGTTCCCACCACCGTGCTCGCTCAGCAGCATTTTAATACCTTTTCTGAACGTATGGCCGAGTATCCCGTGCGCGTGGAATTGCTCTCGCGGTTTCGGTCCAAGGCACAACAGGCCAGGACGGTGGCCGCCCTGGAGACCGGTGCGGTGGATATTGTGATTGGTACGCATCGGCTGATCCAGCCGGACGTAAAGTTCAAGGACCTTGGCCTAGTGGTAATCGATGAGGAACAACGATTCGGGGTTGCGCATAAGGAACGGTTTAAGATGCTCCGCACGCATGTGGATGTACTGACTCTCAGCGCCACGCCCATCCCGCGCACGCTTTACCTCGCACTTACCGGCGCGCGCGACATGAGCACCATTGAAACCGCGCCGGTCGACCGGTTGCCGGTGGAAACCATCGTGGCTGATTACGATGAAAAACTGATCCGGCGCGCCATCCAACGCGAACTGCATCGGGGCGGTCAGGTGTTTTTCCTGCACAACCGCGTGGGCACCATTTATACGCTGGAGAAAAAACTGCAGGGTATCGTGCCCGAGGCGCGTATCGTGGTGGGACACGGGCAGATGAAGGCCGATGAACTGGAGGAGGTGATGACCACCTTCATTAACGGCGAAGCCGATGTATTGCTCTCCACCACCATCATCGAGAGCGGTATCGATATCCCGAACGCGAACACGATCATCATTGATCGTGCCGACCGATTTGGTCTCAGTGACCTTTATCAGCTGCGTGGGCGCGTGGGGCGCTATAAACATCAGGCGTATGCCTACGTGCTGCTGCCGCGCCATGCAGCGTTGCTGGCCGATGCGCGCAAACGCATCAGTGCTATTAAGCAATACTCCAGTCTCGGCAGCGGGTTCAAAATCGCCATGCGAGATTTGGAGATCCGTGGTGCCGGCAATTTGCTGGGGTCTGAACAGAGCGGACACATCACCGCGGTCGGGTTCGAGCTGTACTGTCAATTGCTCAAGCAAAGCGTGGCCCGGCTCAAGGGCGAGCAGGTGAAGAAACGGGTGGAGGTGGAAACCAAGTTTGATTTTCTGTCGCTCAGTCCCGAGCAGGACACCGGCCCCAAGCAGGTGCCCACCGCTCGCCCGCGCAAAACGGTCGACAGCATTTCCGTGCCTCGCGAGGAAAGTTGGGAATGGGTGGAGTACGAGACCGATGCGTCTGAACGATCGGCTGATGAAAACACTTGCGAGGTGGCTCCGGCGTATATTCCGGTGGATTACATCCCGCTGTCTCGTCAGCGGATCGATGTGTATCGGCGTCTGGCTCAGGCCGATGGCCGTGAGATGGTTCGGGTCTTGGGCGAGGAATTACGCGACCGGTTCGGTAAATTACCGCCGGCCATGGAGCATCTGTTATTGGTCGGTGAGCTGAAAGTCATCGCCTCAGGCAAGGGCGTGGATTCAATTGTGGCCGATCGCGATCGCCTGAAATTGCGGCGCGCCGGCGATTACATCTCGCTGGGCGGCAAGTTTCCGCGGTTAACTAAGAAAAAAGCCGGGCCTCGCCTGCGCGAAGTGAAAAAGTTGTTGTTGGCATTGTGAGCAAGGGGCCGCTAGATTTTCCCCGGCCTGCGGGCCTTGGTTATGGCTGAGCTAAACAGCGCCAACAACAAACTCTCCTCCCGCGAACAGCGGGACTTGGATATCGAGATTCAATTTCTGGAAGGCGTCGTCCGGCGCGACCAGCGTTACGTCGAGGCCCTCCAGCTACTGGGCGATGACTATACCCGCCGTGGCCGTTTTGAGGACGGCCTGCAGGTGGACCGCCGGTTGGCTCGGTTGTGTCCGGAAGATCCGCTTGTGCACTACAACCTCGCCTGCAGTTTTTCGTTAACCGAAGAATTTCGCAAGGCCGCGCATGCCCTGCGCAAGGCCATCCAGCGCGGCTACCGTGACTTTGAGCATCTGCGGCGCGACAGCGATCTGGAGCCCTTGCGCCAGACCGATCTCTACGCCGCCATCGAGCAAGAGATTGCTGAGCTTGAGGCAGAGACGGATTAGTTCATGAAAGTTCGCGTTCACGGCCGCCGGCGGCATTACCGCACCGTGGACTTTGATGCTCGCACCAACGAGGTGGTGCTCATCGAGCAACGCAAACTGCCGCATCACTTCGAACTTACTCGCACTCGCACCGTGCAACAAACCGCGCAGGCCATTACCAACATGACCGTGCGCGGTGCCGGAGCCATCGGCGCCACGGCGGCTTTCGGGTTGGCTCAGGCCGTGTGCGCCTTCACTGGCAAAACAGAGCCCGCCTTTGCGCGGCACCTGCTGCGCGCCTACGATACCTTGGCCGCCTCCCGGCCAACGGCCGTGGATTTAGTGAATGCCATGAACGAAGTCCGCGCCGCCATGACCGGCGATCACACGATTGCTCAACAACAACGCCTCGCCCTACAAGCCGCGCGCCAGTTTGCCGATGACGACGTGGCGGACTGTCAGGCTATTGGTCGGCACGGGGTGAAGTTGATCAAAAACGGCATGCGCGTGCTCACCCATTGCAATGCCGGTTGGTTGGCATTTGTGGATGTGGGCAGCGCGACTGCGCCCCTATACGCCGCCCAGGCGAAGGGCAAATCGTTTCATGTTTTCTGTGATGAAACCCGGCCGCGTTCACAGGGAGCGGCATTGACCGCGTGGGAACTCGAGCAACAAGGCGTGTCTCACGAGGTCATTGCCGATAATGCCGCCGGGCATTTGATGCAGCGCGGGGAGATTGATTTGGTGATCGTCGGCAGCGATCGCACACTCGGGCGCACGGGCGAAGTGGCCAACAAGATCGGCACCTACACTAAGGCGGTGTTGGCGGCGCGTCATCGCATCCCGTTTTACGTTGCTATTCCTTTGTCGACCATTGACTGGAATCTAAAAAGCGGCTTGGAGATTCCCATTGAGGAACGCGATGATGCGGAAGTACTCAGCGCGTGGGGGGCGGATGCACGTGGCCAGTTTCGCCAAGTGCGCGTAGCCAATCCCGCCAGTACCGCCCGCAACCCTTCCTTCGATGTGACCCCGCCCGAACTCATTACCGGCATCATCACGCCTAAGGGAATATTTAGACCGAACGAACTGTGGCGGGCAAGGAAGCGGTTGGGTAGTTAGTATTGGAAGAGACGTAAGGCAATTGACTTTTTTTTGCGGACGGATACAGTCGGCGCTCCCTAAGGCGGGGTAGCCAAGTGGTAAGGCAGGGCTCTGCAAAAGCTCTATCACCGGTTCGATTCCGGTCCTCGCCTCCATTTTCTTTTTTTTCGTAAATCCATCCCAAAACTGTAGTTTTGGACTTTGTGAAAAAAATCACAAAATCGCCTTGCACTCAGGGCCGGAATTCGTAGGATGCGCCGCGGGACGGTTCTTTTGGATGTCTAACATCTTCCCTAAATGGACCAATCGCCTACCCTTGATACTGTTGGTAGGCGGATTGGTGGCTGGTGCTTGTGTTGTCGCAGGCGTTACGTATTATTTTACCCCTAAATATACCCGGGTGGGGTACGAACCGATTCAACCGGTTGCTTTCTCTCACGAGGTTCATTCGGGCCAGATGGGCATCGATTGTCGATATTGCCACAACGACGTAGACAAGAGTTGGTTTTCGAACATTCCCTCTGCAGAAACCTGTATGAAGTGCCACACTCAGGTTCTGGCTGATGATCCCAGACTCGCCCCAATTCGGGAGAGTTTCGAGAAAAACAAGCCCCTTCCGTGGGTTCAGATTCATAAAACGCCCGATTACGTATATTTCAACCATGCAGTACACGTTAACCGGGGTGTTTCTTGTGTGAGTTGCCACGGTAAAGTAAACGAAATGGATGTTGTGAAGCATTCCAAGTCCCTTAGCATGGCCTTCTGTCTGGATTGCCATCGCAACCCCCATGAAAATGTAAGACCGCAGGATGAAGTCTTTAACCTAAATTGGGAGCCTCCAGCTGAGTGGGATTCTGAGCGTGAAGGGAAGGGGCTTGTTGATCAGATGAAGATTAGGTCGGCTGAAAGTTGTTCATCCTGTCACAGATAATTTGATGAAGTCACACCAAAGAACAGGCCAATTATCGAATGCTGCGGAATCGCAGTACTGGCGGAGTATTGGTGAATCGATGGGTGATGCGGAGAATACGGACTGGAACGAACGTGAATTTCCCGAGGGGGCGCAGAATTTGTCCGATGACTTTTCGCGACGCGATTTCCTCAAGCTGATGAGTGCCTCGGCTGGTTTGGCCGGCGCGGGCATGCTCGGTGTAGGTTGCCGTCGCCCCGAGGAACACATCGTGCCGTTCGGCAGCGAGCAGGTTGCCGGTCAGGAATATGTGCACGGCGTGCCGATGCAGTTTGCCACCGCCATGCCCACGCGCACCGGC
>WTHG01000525.1 GCA_011523245.1 Verrucomicrobiales bacterium
TTTGCAGGGCGCCGATGTGCGCTCCTGGGAGCACGGACTGATTCGTGAATCCAATCGGGGGAGTGCCAAACTGGTTGATGGCCAATATACCATTGCCCGCGGCGAGGCGGATGCACCGGATATCGATGGCCGCGTGTATGTGCAGGGCGAATTGCCTGTGGGCGATTTTTCCTGGGTGCGCGTGATCGGGCACACCGATTATGATTTAATTGCCGAGCCGGTTTAAACCCTGATGAATCTGCCGAACAAACTCACGACCTCCCGCTTTGCGATCACTATCGTGTTCGTGGTGGTGATGTTGTGGGACACGCTGCCTTACCACACCTCGTGGGCGGCGCTTCTCTTTTTCATTGGCGGCATGACGGATATTCTGGACGGCTACTTGGCGCGCAAGTACGGCCTGCAAACGGATTTCGGTGCGCTGATGGATCCTCTGTCCGACAAGGTGCTGGTGTGCGCGGGATTCATCTTGCTGGTGGGAATGAAGGTTAATCCGGAAACCCAACTGGGTACCTATAATCTACCCGAGGCGCTGTCGGCGCCGGGACCGGAATTACTGATGCCGGCTTGGATGGTGATTGTGATTGTGGCGCGTGAGCTGGCGATCACCGGTTTACGGTTGTTGGCGGCCAATAAACAGGTGGTGTTGCCGGCGGAAAATATCGGTAAACGGAAAACCAATTTTCAGTTTGTGGCGGTGATCTCGATGCTGGTGATTGTGAGTTACCCTGAATGGGGTGACGGATGGGTGAAGTTTTTCGGGGCGGAACTTGCCGGCTGGCCGTGGAGTATATGGTTTACGCTCATCGCCACCTGGGGCGCGGTGGGCCTCACGCTTGTGTCTGGCGCGCATTATCTCTGGCAAAACCGTGACCTTTACCTGAAGGACATGTAACGCATGGATCGCCTAATTCTCCTGCTCGCCCGCGGTGGCGGTCTGGGCCTCGCGCCCAAGGCTCCGGGCACGGTGGGTACTTTGGGCGGTTTCCCTCTCACGGCGGTGTTACTTTTGCCAGGTAATTTCTCGGTCTACCTAGCAGGCTGTGTGGCCTTGGTGCCACTCTCGGCGTGGATCTGTGGCGAAGCCGAACGCATCCTCGAACGGGAAGATCCAGGTGAAGTGGTGTTCGATGAAATCATTGCCGTGCCCATGTGTTTTATCGGTGTGTTCGCACTCATGACTTTTCAGGGCGAGGGCATGCCCACCTTGGAGGGATTGCTAGGGATGCAATGGGCGTGGGCTTGGGCACTGGGGGGATTCGGGTTATTTCGCTTATTCGATATTTGGAAACCGGGGCCCATTGATGACGCGCAGACGTTTCCAAAGGGCTGGGGTGTGACGATGGATGACGTTCTCGCCGGTCTCCTCACCGGTGTCATCCTCGGTGGTGTGTATTTCGGGCTCCAATAAAAAAGGGGCAAGGTGAACCTTGCCCCTCTCTTGTGATTGGTGGTTGGCTACTTCATTTTGTCGAAGTTTTGCTGGAGGATTTCCCAGTCTTCCATGCCCTTGGTTTTCTTCAGGAACTTTGCGTTTATTTCGGCTTCCTTGTCTTGTTTGGACGGACGATCGATTTGGTAGTAGATTCCGAAATGCCCAGGCACGAGCTCCTCCGCGAGGGCGTAGGCCGCATTCTCGTCCGTGGGATCGTGGTCCTCGGGTACCTCATTAAACTCACCGCCTTTGCGCGGGTTACTGGAATCAAAGGCACCATCGTAAAATTCGGTGCATTCGCTCAGGCATTCGATGAAGGCAAACCCCTTATGGTCCATGGCGGCTTCCATCATGGAAAGCAAATGCTTGGGGTTGGTGTGCGTGCTGCGCGCCACAAAGGTGGCTCCGGCGGAGATGGCCTGCTGCATCGGGTTGATCGGCTTGTCCACCGCTCCCCACATGTCTGTCTTACTCTTGAACCCGATCGGGCTGGTGGGGGAGGTTTGTTTCTTGGTTAGGCCGTACACGTTGTTGTCCATCACCACATAGGTGAGATTCACGTTTTTGCGGGCGCAATGGTTGAAGTGATTGCCGCCGATGGAGAAGGCATCGCCGTCACCGCCGAAGACAAACACATCCAGATCTTGCCGGGAGAGCGCAATGCCGGTGGCAAAGGGCAGCGCGCGGCCGTGGATATAGTGCGCGCCGTGGGCCTGCACAAAATACGGGAATCGGCTACTGCAACCGATGCCGGCTACGGTGGCAAATTTTTCGTGATGCAGGCCACGATTTTGGATGAGCTTGAAGTACAGCGCTAACACGGAGAAGTCGCCGCAGCCGGGGCACCACGTGGGCTTGTCGGCGGCGAGTTCCTTTTTGGTCAGCGGGTTTCTCTCGATTTCAACTGTGTCGCTCATGAAATTATTTCTCCTCCAGCTTGGCGGCCACGCGCGCGAGTACATCCTTCACGCGCCAGGTGAGTCCGTCGGTCTTGTTAATGCCTTCGATCTTGGGATCGCAATATTTGGCCCTCAACAACGCGCACAATTGACCGTAGCCGTACAGGCCTTCGTCGTTGTTTTCCACCACGTACACGTGATTGAAGCCGGTGAAAATATCTTCCAAGCCCTCGGGCAGTGGATTGATGTGGCGGATCGTCAGGGCGGACACGCTGTCGCCCGCCTTGCGGGCGCGTTCGGTGGCTTCACGCAAGCTGCCCTGAGTACTGCCCCAGCCAACGAGCAGCACGTTGCCTTCTTCCGGGCCGAACACTTCCGGCTTGGGGAGGGCGCGGCCCAGAGCCTGCAGTTTGCGGCGGCGCTTGCCGTTCATGTCCAGGTGCATTTGCGGGGAACCGCTGGGATGGCCCATCTCGTTATGCTCCAGACCGGTCACCACGGGATATTTTCCGCTCTTGATGAAAGTGCCCGGAGCGGCGTGCTGGGTTTTGCCGTCAGGCGCGGTAAGGTCGTAAGGCTTGTGATCTTCGCGTGGGGTGAGGTCCGGTGAGATATCTTGGCAAACCTCCTTGAGGTTCGGCATGCCGAAGGCCTCGATGCGGGTGGCGATGGCCTGATCAGTCAGGATGATCACCGGCGTACTGTATTCGCGCGCAATGTTCACCGCCTCGATGGCGGTGTAAAAACAATCCTCTACACTCGCAGGGGCGAGAACCACGCGGGGGGAATCGCCATGGCCGCCAAAGCAGGCGATGTTCAGATCACTTTGTTCCACGTTGGTGGGCATGCCGGTAGAGGGGCCGCCGCGTTGGACGTCGACGACGATTAGCGGAATCTCTGCCATCACCGCCCAGCCGATTGCTTCACCCTTGAGTGCGATGCCCGGGCCGGAAGAGCCAGTGATTGCGCATCGTCCGCCCCAACTGGCGCCAATGGCCATGGAGACTGCGGCGATTTCGTCTTCGCATTGGACGAAAATGCCGTCGTACTTGGGCAGTTCGCGTCGGAGTAATTCCATGATATCCGACCACGGAGTGATCGGATAACCGGCTCCAAACCGCACACCGGCGGCGAGGATGCCGTAGCCCAAGGCTTCGTTGCCGGTGCAGACCACCTGTTCGGAGTCGCGCGCCTTGGGGTCTTCGAATTCGTAAATTTCCGCCAGCGTGGTGAGCGGGTAGGCATTGCCGGCATGAAAGGCGGAGAGCGCCGTTGTGGTGATGCTCTCGGGCTTGCCCTTGAAGCGTTCGGTAATCAACCCCTCAATGCGTCCGGCATCGAGGTCAAACATGCGCGCTACCAGGCCAAGTGCAAAAATGTTTTTGCCCTTATCCTTGGCCGTGCCGCCGATAGCCTCCACGGTTAGCTCGGCAATCGGGCAGCCGATGTGGCGGAATTTTTCCTTTAGATCCTCGCGCGGTTCCACGTGCGCTGTGTCGTACAAAACGATGCCGCCTTCTTTGACGAAATCAATGTGGTTGTCGTAGCTGTGTTGGTAGAATGCCATCAACACATCGGCCTCGTCGCCGGACGACAACACCTCACCAGAGCTGAGGCGCACTTGGAAGATGGATGGGCCTCCTGAAATGGTGGAGGGAATGGTCATGAATGTCATGACCTCCTGCTCGCTTCGCCCAGCTAAACGCGCCAGAAAACCGCCGATGGACTGGATACCATCCTGCGAATTTCCCGCAATTCGGATTACGGCCTCCTGAATCTTGGAGACCTTTAGGTTCTCTTTGACGGCCTCATCGGCCGTGGAACTATCGCTCATCGATGTTGGATCAACAAAATTGCCGGCAGCTATCACGTCCCGCGCTCCGGCTTCTTCCCGCAGTGAGAAGATGAGCGAAGCTAACACCAAAAGTCGACCTGTCAAACGATATTCCCAAAAGTAATGCGATTTTTGAAAGGTTCGAATGACTCCGGAAAAACTGAGACAAACGAATCTATCAGAAGTGTTTTATCCACCTCCAACATTCATTAGTTAAACTAATTTTTAAACGGTCTAAATCAGGCCTGATGGAGGGCCCACTCGAGGCCTTCGAGGACTCCGTCGCCGCATTCGCTGGGAGCGATGAAGCCGTCGATGCGTTCCATGTGGGTGAGGACTTCGCTGATGGAATTGGCCGGCGACACGAGCCATTCGGCGCGCTCAGGCTGCAACATGGAAAGATCGTTCCAATGATCGCCGGCCACAAAAATGCCTTCGCGTGGAATACCCAATTGCCACGCAAGCTCGGTCAAGGCCGTTCCTTTGGTGAAGTCTGTGTGCGACAGGCGACCGTAGATGTCATTGCGCACAAAGGTTAGCTGCGAGTCGCCGACAAAAAAGGCATCCACATATTCCTGAATGGCATCGGCATCGCGGTTGTTGCGGGCGATCAGGCAAAAGGGGGACCATTCATCTTCGTACACGTTGGCGCTGAAGTGCAGGTTCACCCAGTCGAACAACTCCGGCAAACGATCAGCGATCGAGGCAAAGAGCGCGGATTGCATACGCGTGCAGCGATCGTTCCATTCGGTTAACGGTTCGTAGCCGTGTTCCACGCAGCGGAAGATTTCGCGCTCCACCACCACGACGTAATCCGGATGCACGGTCAATTTAGCATGATCAATACCGAGGCGCAGGTCATCCAGCGTGCGGCCGGTGTTGATGACCCAGGTGGCTCCCTGCGCTTGCAGCTGGGCCAGCTTGGTTTGCAGGGCATGCGGCACAGGCGGTTCAGTGAAGTCCGAATGCAGAGTGCCGTCAAAATCTGTGCAAATGAGCTGAAGCGGGGTGGGCATGGTTGGGTCTTGCGCGACCCAGTACATCGGCCTCACAATGCGCTGTCAAAAGCAATCCATTCGCTTTCCCTGCCATGACTGACGAATTGCAAAGCCAATATGATGATGCCGTGTTTGCCTATACCACTGGCGATTATGCGAGTGCAGCGGCGGGCTTTGCTGCAGTGCTGGCGACGGAGCCGACGCATTTTGAGGCGCAACTTTCGTTGGGGATGGCCTATTACCGTATGGAAGATTTCACCCGGGCCATTGAGGAAGGCAAGAAGGCTGAGGCCATGAACCCTAACGAACAGCGGGTACACACCAATTTATCACTGGCTTACATGCGTTCGGGCGATAAGGAGACTGCTGAGCATCACGGATTACAGGCCAAGTTGGCCGGATGGCGCGGCAATATGGAGGCGCCGGGAGCCGTCACTGAAGAGGATGCCCTGAAAATGGCCGAACCGAAGCCGGAAGATATCAAGCTGCCTACCAAATTTCCTGATCAACCCTGGAAGAAAAAGAAGAATTAACATGAAAAGCGCGTATGAACTGGCGATGGAACGCCTGCAAAAGGAATCGCCCGACCAATCCGTGAGTGAGGAAAAGAAGGCTGAACTGGCGGAGCTGGATAACTTGTATAAATCCAAGCTGGCTGAACGCGAAGTGTTTCTCGGAGGCAAGATTGCCGAAGCCGAAGCTTCGGGCGACTTCGAGGCATTGGATCAATTGCAGCGCCAGTTGACTTCCGATAAGAAGACGCTGGAATCGGAGTTGGAAGAAAAGAAGGAAGCGGCGCGCGGCGCTTAACGGCACGAAAAATCCCCCGCGCTTCGGCACGGAGGATTTTGGATAACCCCGGGAACCTATCGCTGGGCAAAGACCGGGGCCGGAACGTTGAACTGTTCGTCCAACCGGTTGAGCTGACTGAGGAGCCC
>WTHG01000306.1 GCA_011523245.1 Verrucomicrobiales bacterium
ACACCACCGGCTGCCCCCATGACAGCGGCGGTTAACTCTTGGCTATTTGTTGCTTCATTAGCACTATCCAATGCTTTATCGACCACATCCAACAAAGCCAAAACCTGAGCCTTTTCCTCTTCGGTCATCTTTCTCTCTGCCATGGAGCTGATTGGAATCTCCCGTTGAATTTCTTTTTTCAGTTCATCAATTCCTTCATCCCATGCATCAACCATCTCTTTGGGCAGCCAGCGCTCCTCGGTTCTAACCATTACAAATTCACCCGACTCCGCATCATCTGGATCTCCACTTAATTCTTTTGAAACTACTTTCAAGGTAGCTTCTGAATCTGTTTGGCTAACAATAACCACTTCAATATTTCTAAGACCTTCTCGAACTTCCATCATATTTTTTGGTCCCTTGCCCATATTTTCCTGCAAACCTTTATCAATGAGCTTCTCCAAACCGGACATTGCCATAATCTTTGAACCTTCATCGGCCAACATGTCGCCCAAATTTGGATTTTGCACCCATGCCATATCCGACATTTTACCTTTGGTTAATATGTCCAATATCCCAACTATATCATCCCAATTGTCGGTCAGCTCAGGAGGCAATCCTCCTGACCCCTGAGTGAATTGATTCACTGTTTCCATGATCAGTGGCTTTTTATCCCTTAATACACCGGTTAATTTTTGTAGGACCGCAACACTTTTGGCATGCACCTCTGGATCGGTATTAGCCATGGATTTCTTTAGTTCTTCATTCAGGGTCTGCTTGTAAGATGCAGGCATAGCCTCCCAAAGAACCTGGGGTTTATTATCTGCTAGTCCATTTGCCACATATTTAATGGTGCCATCAGGTGTCGCAAAGGGGTCCCCACCAAAAAGCCCCATGAGAAAAGGCCACCCAAAATAAATACCGGCACCCAGACCTCCAATTAGCACCACAACAACACCCGCTATCTTGGCTAATTTCTTTTTATCCGCCGGACCTGATGGAGCGGTCACAGTTGGTTGAGGTGAAGCAGCAATGCCTGCAGGAATAGCATCGCCTTCGGGTCGTGGAGGTGGATTTCCCATGGATTTCGGATAAGGTTAGAACGGGTAACTAAATGCAACATATCCGACCGAGTGAGATACTGTCGATTGCAAACTTGGTTTCACAATCGAAGATGGAGGTTTAAAAACGGAAAAAGGGGCAGCAATGCTACCCCAGCTCCTCGGGCAAAACAGACCTCTTTAGTTCAACGTATTTTACAGTTTGTTTTAGAGTCGGTTTCAACCCTGTTGTTATTATCAATACAGCATTGAACGTGCCATAAGATCAGATGGTTTTTCTCTAAAAAACTCCTTCTTATTGATTGGTTAATTACCTAATCGCGTGAGGTTTACGCAGGCGATAAAAAAAACACGCGCCACAGTTGAAGGTCGCGCGTGTGCGTATGAGTTTTTGAAATCGATCGTATTGCAGATTTACTTCTGCTTGGCACCCTGTTCTATCCAGCGCTTGATCAGGTCGGCTACGGGATCAGACAAGCGATTACCTTTTGGCGGCATGCGTTCGTCATCACTGTCGGGCAGGATAACGCGGGCGTGTAGTTCGCTCTCGCCTACCTTACCGGCGACAAATACCGGCAAGCCATCGGCGCCTTTTTGTAGTTCTGCAAAAGTGTCGAGGCGAAGTTCGGCCTTTTGTTTGTCCTTGCCGTGACATTCCACACAAGTCTTTTGGAAGATTGGTAGGATGTCCTTTTCAAAAGTAGGATTCTTGATTGCAGCAATGCGGTCGGCCTCGGCCTTCGCAGCTTTCATTGCTGCTTCACGCGCGGATTCTTCTGAGCTAGCGCGTTGCTTGGCAAGCCGGGCGAGGATGTTTGCACTTGGGAAATCTTTTTCCACGCCGAGGTTGATGGAGAGATCTTTATTGCCGGCCTTGGCCTGTGCGTCTTGGAAGGCTTTTACCTTGGGCTCAGTCACCTTGGTTTGCCAGAGGTACAGGGTCTTGAGATTCTTCAGGCCGTTTAGCTTACCGAGGCCGGCATCGGTCACGCCGGTCTTGTAGAGGTTTAGGTATTCCAGACTGTCGATGGCACCCACAGTATCCAGTGCCTTGTCAGTGATCTTGGTTTTTTCCAAGTGCAGCTTCTTGAGGTTCTTCAGGGCCTTCAAGGGTGCCACCCAAGCGTCATCGGTATCGGGGTGCTGGAAGGAGACTTCCACGGCATTCGCCAGTTCGCCCAGCAGCTTGGCGTCGGCGGCGGTAAAGCCTTTTTCTTTGCCGAACAGGTTCTTGGTGATGGTGACGCTGTATTCTTTAGAATCCTTGGCAATATACAGCACGCGGCCGCCCAGTTTTTCAATCGCGGCAATGGCGGATTTCTCGTCGGCCTGCATCACTCCTGCCAGAGCCAGCAACGTAACAGTGAGGGTAAAGATCTTGTGCACTTTCATCAGTAGTTCGGCAAACCGTACCAACCGCCGCTGAAAGTTCAATCGAAAGTTCGAAGCCTACTTGGGAACCCCGGGTCGACGGGCGGCAGCTTGGAGAATGAAGGCCACCAACGGCGCCGGATCCTTGAGGCTATGGGGATGATGTCCGACACCGGGCTTTCGAATCACCCGGATCGTTCCCCCCAATTTTTTGTAGCGCCGCTCCAGCACGGTTGTGTTTTCGCCCACCGGCACCACCACATCCGCAGCGCCCACCACATGGATCAACGGCACACCTACCTTGGCCAGCGGCTCCAGACCGTCGATTGGGTTGCCCCGATATTCCCACGCCTCGGCCTCGGTCAGCCCGTAGGCCTTCAGGCAGGCCTGCCAGGCACCAGCGCTGGCTTTGCCCTGCCCACGGCCGGCTGGCCAGCTTTTGAAATCGCACACCGGCGCGTCGCCGTAGATGCAGGTCACCTTTTCCGGGTTAGCCTTAGCCCAGTTGTAAATGATCAGCCCGCCCCGGCTCATGCCTTCGAGCACGGGCCGTGGATTAAATTGATATTTGGCGGTCAGATGCGCGTAGAAGGCATCCCACCGTTTCACCGCGCGCGGGCTACCGAAGAGATTACCCACATCGCAGTAGGCCACATGCCAACCGCGCTTGAGCAAGGCCACGTCCAATTGCGGTTCGTGCCCCCAAAAACGCGCGCGCCAGATCCACGGACGCCCGGCGGCCACATCCTTGGGTTGTACTACGCGACAACGTGCCTCGCCCAAGGCAAACTCCACCATGGTGAACCCGTGGAATTTGCCCTGTTTCCCTTCAAACTCCGCCGCACTCAACAACGGCGTAAACCAAAACATCAATAAGGCTAGGCGCATCATAGGATTTAAAATTTCCAGAACGTTAAATGTTCTCGGTCTTTGATCAGCACACCTTGTTGCAGGAGCACCGGCGCGGCCCAAGTCGGGGTATCAGCCACCTGCCACGCAGCTACTTGTTCGTAGCGTTCAGCATCGGCTTTCACCACCCGCAACTCGCCCTTATTCAAAAGCACCATGATGTGCCCGGAGAAAGCCAGAAAGGTGGCGTTTTCTGCAGTACGTTCGGGGCTTTGCCAGAGGATTTCTCCGGTATGGGAATCAGCGCAAAATATCCGACCACGACTTAGGTGAGAAAGTCCGTATAAACGACCGTCATTGACAATTGCCGTTGCCATGTCCAGAGACACTTTACGATTACTCCAGTAAGAACTTACAGTCCATTTGCCATTCTCCAATTTGGGTTCAATCCCGTGTAAACCACGATTTTCCCCTCCCAACAATACCTTACCTTGATAAAACGAAGGGGTGGGCATGTTCTGATTGGTGCCAACTCGAGGAAATGGATATTCCCATAATAAGTTTCCAGTTTTGGCATTCACCCCAACTAAAGCGCGGCGGTTCCATTCGATCACCTGCCTAATACCCTTATGCGTTACCACTGTTGGCGAAGAGTAAGAAGGCAAGTCATTACCCTGTGTCCAAATCTCTTTTCCGTTGCGCACATCAAACGCTGCCAACAAGCCCGATTCGTCATTACCAAAGTGCGCAATGACTAGATTGGCATCAACCACCGGTGAATTGCACATGCCCCAACGCGGATGAGAAGGTTGAAATTTGGAATCATAATCCGCCCGCCATAATACTTTGCCCTCTGCCGCATCCAAGGCAGATAATCTCCCGGCAATACTCATAACAAACAATCTTCCATTCGCGTATGCAGGATTAGCCTTCGGGCCCTTTCCGTGTTTTTCTCCACCACCGCCAATCTTGAAAGGCGTCTCGAAATACGTCTGCCACAGCTTTCTTCCCGTTTTTAAATCGAGCGCCCAAACTACTTCCTTTTCGCCAAGCCGTGCGTGTTGAAAAACCCGGTCGCCAATCACCAACGGCGTACCGTATCCTTCCCCCACCTTGATTCGCCAAGCCGTTTGCAACTTGGCCGGCCAAGTCTTGGGTGCCTTAAATGTTCCAACCCATCCATCACGGTTCGGGCCCAACCATCCTGGCCAAAAGGCCTCAGCTCCAAACGTGGGGACTGTCCAGGCAAGTAACGCCAACAATAAAAAACGCATGCAGTCAGCCTAGTTAGAATGCCCACATACGGCAAACGCGAAACACGAGTCGAAAAAACTCACCGAAATACCCTTAAGAAGCACAATTTACATCATGGAATGAATTCATCTCCACCATACCCTCAGGTTACCAATCCCTTGAATAACCAAAATTCCATGAATATTGGATGCATTAAGGACCCAGCGAAGCTGTGTGAGAACGTGGGTGAGCCGACAGCTATAGATCCGATCGAGTTTGAGTAAGGCAGTGAAAACAGCAGAAGCGACTGGGGCTTGGACCGACTCCGATCTGGAGTCGTTCCATCGTCTCCAGATCGGAGTCGGCGGACCATGCTGAATCACAAGCAGTAATGAGATAAAACACCAATACCGTCCATGATCAGTCATGGGAGTTCCACCGTCCCATGACTGATCATGGACGATGTGTCCTCTGCCGACATGAGGCGCTCTCCCTTACGAGCATTTTAGCCTCTTGCTTACAGAGAAGAAGGGAACCGGTAATAAATCCGGTAGCAGTCGCTTTCTGCTGTATGTTCATCATTTAGTAAAATCAGACAACGCACCACCTATTTTTCTCCACACATTGTTCAGATGTTAAGCCTCGATGTCATCGGAATGCTGGCCACGCTGTTTTGGCCAGATATCTCCCAAGAAAACGCGCATTCTTAATTTCGTTACATCAACTAGTTAAACGTAGAGGTCAATGACCTGATAATACTGGCACCTAATAGTCAATATGCTCTTTATGCATGCGCTGATTCAATACAGAGTGAACCCAGACTATCGAGAGTGCCGGGTATCTCTCGAGGGACACCAGTTAAAAATGAAACAATTACTTCTAGTCTTAGCAATTGGTCTCACAACCCTACCACTGCGTGCTACGATGGCTGAGAATCGTCCAGATGTACTCTTCATTGCCGTTGACGACATGAACGATTGGATCTCGTTACTTGACCCCAAGTCGCCAATCAAGACCCCAAACCTTAAACGCCTTGCCAGTCGGGGAATGTTATTTACCCGAGCGTATTGTATTTCACCCGCATGTAATCCTTCTCGTGCGGCGACCTTGACTGGTTTACGCCCATCGACCACTGGCATCTACGGCAATTCAAGCGACTGGCGAGGCGCAAGACCTAATCGGAAGACGATCATGCAACGTTTTCAAGATGCCGGCTACTCTGTCCGTGGTGCAGGGAAGATTTTCCACCATCATCTTGATGGGGCATTCCATGACGACGCTTCCTTCGATCACTTTCTACCTATGGCGGCACAAAACATGCCACCAAAGAAACTAAACCGGGCTTTGTCTTATGGCTCGCGAAATACTGACTGGGGGGCTTGGCCCGCCGAGGAGCGCGATACCATCGACTTTAAGACAGCGGACTACTGTATAGAGGTTCTGATGAACCCACCGAAAGATAAGCCGGTTTTTCTCGCCTGTGGAATTTTCAAACCACACTCACCATTTTTTGCGCCCCCGTCCTATCACAAGGGACTGTCCGATATCCCAATGCCCATTCTACGGAAAGATGATTGGGCAGACTTACCAAAGGGTGCGAGGAAAC
>WTHG01000293.1 GCA_011523245.1 Verrucomicrobiales bacterium
ACGGCGTGCACACCGGCGAGGCCACCATGAAGCTCGTGAACTTCCGTCCCTCCTTGGCGATACGATCAATGTTCGGCGTTTTGATCGTCTTCGACCCAAAACAGCTCAAGTCGCCGTAGCCCTGATCGTCGGTGAAAATGATGACGAAGTTTGGCTTTGCTGCATGAAGAGTTCCGGCAGCAAACAGGAATGCGGACAGGACACAGGCTTTAAGAAAGTTAGCTGGTTTCATGCCGGACAGTCTCCAGCGAACTCGCTGCTTCGTCAATCAACTTGAGCCGATAACAGCCTAAACCTCGCGCAGCGTCTCCGTGCTCCCGGCGAAGCTCTTGGCGTTGACGCCGAGTTTGTGGAGCATGGTGAGGTAGAGGTTGGCCGTAGGCAGTTCGCTGAAGTTCATCTCGCCGCGCCAACCTGCGTCTGTATCGATGCCGGCGGTGGCCTGATGCTTGTAGTTGCCCTGGCCGTACTTGAGGTATTGGCCGTGCTTAAAACCGAGCTTGCGACCGCCGATGAGCAACAGCGGATAATTGCGCGACAGGTGGAACGCGCTTGAAGCCGAGCCGAAAAATAGCGCGGTGTGGTCTAGCATGTTGCCTTCGCCGCCGGGCTCGGGCGTGGCTTTCAGTCGACTGGCAAAGCGGCCAAGTTCGTTGTTGATGAAGCGACAGTAGATGCCGAAATTCTTGTAGCCGTCGGGCTTCTTGGTTTCATGCGACAGATAATGCGTTGCCTTAAAGCCCACGGCACGCGCGAGATAATCGCTGATGCCCACGCCGTTTTCGCGCCCAAGCTGGTAGGTGGCCACGCGCGTAGTGTCGGTTTTGAACGCGAGATAAATAAGCTCGTACATGGTGCGCAGAAAATTGCGCGGATCCTCGGGCGTGACATCGAGCTTGAGATAATCGGTGTCCACCTGGGGCGACGGAATGTTCAACCAACGCTTGGCTTTCTCCACTCTCACTTCCGTGTCGCGCACGGACTGCAGATATTCGGCAAGCGTTTCCTGGTCGCGCTTAGAGAGCGAACGGTTGAGTGACCGCGCGTCCTCCAACAAATCATCCAGTGCGCTTTGGCTCAGGGCCAGGCGGCGCGCGGCGTCCGGGCCGCTCTTCACAAAGAGCATGTCAAAGATACGCTTGGGCTTGTGTTCGGCTGGAATGGGCCGGCCTTGGGCATTGTACGAAAGCGTGTGCGCGCCACGTGGCGAACCGGTGCCGCCGTCGGTGGACATCACGAGCGAGGCGTGGCGCGTGTGCTTGCCGGTATGCGCGGCAAACACCTGATCGAGCGAAATACTGTTGTGATAATCGCCATCGGCGCCAGTATCCGCCGCGGTGATAAATTGGTCGGCATTGGCGTGGCCATGTACGCGGCGCAGCGCAGGATTCGACAGGCCGGAAAACACAGTCAACTCATCGCGCAACGGCGCGAGCGTCTCCATGCACTTGGTGAGCTTGAAATCCTTACGACCACCATGCGGAAACCAGCTCCAGTCTTTAAACGCGGGATCCTTCTCCAGGGGCATGGGCACGCCGTCGGGCAGATAAAAACAGGCCAAACGTTTGCGGCGCGGGGGCTTGCTTGCGGCGCGGGCAAAGGTTTCCATCAACGGCAACGCCAGTGCCACGCCGGCACCGCGCAAAAATTTTCGACGATCTAAGGAGGATAAATTCACGTTCATGGCCTTTTGCTCCTTCGCGGTTATCTTAACTGAAACAAATCACTTTTCACAATCAGAAAGACAAGGTCTGCGAGGCCATCACCACGCCTGCGGAGAGCGACGGTAATACGATCCACCTCGGCGCGATCGCCAAAGGTCA
This sequence comes from Verrucomicrobiales bacterium, assembly GCA_011523245.1. Lineage (GTDB taxonomy): Bacteria > Verrucomicrobiota > Verrucomicrobiia > Limisphaerales > UBA1100 > UBA1100. The sequence continues at coordinate 1,824 of WTHG01000293.1, forward strand.
GCGGTCGGCCGAGCGCGTACGCAGCCATCTTGTGCACCATCGCACGCGCGAACTGGTCCTGCCGGTTGGCGAGCAGGTAATCCTTCAGGCCCTTCATGCCGCGCAGTTCGTCCTTGTTAAACAACACGCTCGCGGCATCAACCGGCTCGTCGCCGATCTTGTCGCGCCACTGGCCGAGCGCGTCGAAATTTTCAAACGCGATGCCCCACGGGTCGATTTTCGAATGGCACGAGAAACACGCCGGATCACTGCGGTGATCCTCCATGCGTTGTTTGAGCGTCATCTTGAGAATCTCCGGATCGGCTAAGTCAATCTCCGGCACGGCAGGCGGCGGTGGCGGCGGCGGATCGTGCAGCAGATTTTCCAGCAGCCAGATGCCGCGCTTGAGTGGATTGGAATCCTTGCCGTTGGAATTCATCACCAACAGACCCGCCGCCGTGAGCAATCCGCCACGCTTGATTTCCGCCGGCAGCTTCACCTTGCGCAACTGATCGCCGTACACTTCTGGTATGCCGTAGTGACGCGCGAGGCGATCATTCACCAGTACGTAATCGGCGTGGAGAAATTCCATAACCGGCCGGTTGGCCCGCAGCATCTCGGCGAAGAGGGCGACCGGTTCCTGCTTCATCGCCTCCGTCAACAGCGGATCGACATTGCCGTACGCCTTGCGATCGATCTTCACAAAATCCATCTGATCCATTCCCAGCCATTGCCGCGTGTAATGCCGCGCGAACCGCGCTGCCTTGGGATCGGCCAGCAACCGGCGCGTTTGCTGCTCAAACACCTTGGTATCCGACAGCTTACCCTGCCGGGCGAGCGTCATCAGTTCGGCATCCGGCAAACTGCTCCAGAGAAAAAACGCCAGCCGCGACGCCAGCTCATGATCCGCCACCCTCTGATTGGCCGGCTTGCCTTTTTGGTCGCCACGAACGAGGTACAAGAATTTTGGTGACGCCAACACCGACGCCAGCACCTCCACCATCGCTTCTTGAAAATCCTCGCACTGCGGCCGCAGCTTCGCGTACAGCGCGAGCTTTTGGTTCACCTCGACATCACTCACCGGTCGGCGCCAGGCGCGTTCCATGAAACGTGCCAGCACTTCGCGAGCGTAGGTTTTCTCTTCGGTGCCGTTGCGCTCGTGAAAAATGCGCGTGTGTGATTCGGGTGGCCACTGTTCAAAAGCCGGCGCGATGATCTCCACGTAATCAATCGCCAACGCCACCGGTGTGCTGGAGGTGTTGCGCAGGTCGAGAAACTCCGCGGGGTTGGGCAGTTGGCCGAGCTTGTGCGTTGCGCGAAAGGCGTTGCGCGGAATTTCGGTGAGTGGCACGTCCCACTGATAAAAACGCGGCTTGCCCGGAGGTGCATCGATGGTGATGTCGCGCCCACCAACCTCCACCGACACGCGCGAGTCGTTGCTGCCTTGGTTACCAAAATGCAGCCGCAACGTCGGCAAATGTTTGCTGTCCGCCGACATGCGCGCGGCCCGGATGCGCACGCGCATGATGCCTGTATCCGGCAGGCCGTCGCCAACGTCGATGATGAATTTCTGGTTGGCCGGGATCACCACCACATTCGGCGAAACCGCCCGCACCTCCGGCCTTTTGTTCGAGGGTTTCCATGAATACTTCGCGCCGTGATACGCCCACCGCGTGCGAATGCCCCGCCCGGCAACCAAATCCATGTGGTGCGCCCCGCCTGGGTTACGCGAAAATTTTTCCTTCTCCGCCTTCCAAGCCTCCTCTGCCGACAGCCCTTCCTCCTGCACCTTTGTGCGCACCCGCTTCACCGTCGCCGCATACTTCGCTTCAAAGCGCTCCGCGAACCCGCGCATGCTCAACCCGTAATAAACTGGCGCCGGTCGTTCACCGCGTACCGTCGCTCGCTCCAATGCCCGCCGGGCCTGCGCGCGGTACTGCGCGAACTGCACCGCCGTCATTTGCAACATGTCCGAGCTATTCTTGAAGCCGTCTTCCGAGGAAGTCTCCGGCGGCAAGTCGCGTGAAAAATCATGCGGCAACCCGAGCAGATCCTGCATCGCGTACTTATACTCGTAGCGCGTCATCCGCCGGAAGGTGCTGTGGCCACCCTCCGCCCGCCGCGCCTCCGAAGCCGCGCGGATTTCGCCTGCCAACCAATCAATCGCCTTCACGCGATCGGCATCGGACAGCTTCACATCGGAATCCGGCGGCGGCATCTCGCCATTGGTCAACACCCCCTGAACCTCCAGCCACCAACTCACGTCCTTGCCCTTGAGCATATCCGGATTCAGCGTATCCACCCGAAACTTCGCCTTCTGCTTTTTCGGCCCATGACAGCCCGTGCACGCCGCCTTCAACGCCGGTTCAATCTCCTTGCGAAACGCTACCAAGTTGGCCTTAGGCGCTTCCGCCCAAGCCAGCCCGTCGAGCAAACCCCAAGTCACTACTAAAAAAAATAGCCTCATGACCACTCTCTGCTATTCAGACAACATAAAAACCAAACAGATTCAAAGGCAGATATTCTCCTAATTTCTTCTCTTGTAAACGCGCACCCAGTCGACATGCATGTACTGGGGGAAGCGGGTGAAATCGTAGAGTTCGTTTTTGCCTTTCTTGTCTGGCCCGGGTGCGTTCGGGCCCCATACTCCAAAATAATTTCCGCCAATGGCCAAATTCAGAATGAGGTAAAATGGATAGTCCCGATACATTTTCTTGCCGCCAAACTTGGCCGGATTGGTGAGGTCCAGCCCCTGCCCCCATTCCTTGCCATCAAGCATGAAGATAATTCGGTCCTTCGTCCATTTGCAGCCGTAAACGTGGTAGCCGGATACATAGGATTTCTCGCCCGGCCTTGGCTGGAGCGACGAGTCAAGTTTTTGGTCCACAATCCATTGCTTGGGATTGATCGCTCCGTCGTAACGCCGGTAATGGGAATACCAGCCGATGTTGCCCACGGTCCAGTTCCGGGGGCTTTTATGAAAAATTGCGCCGGCATGATACAACCGGGTGGCGCGACCTGACATTTCCATAATGTCAATTTCGCCACTGTACGGCCAAGTGCTTCTGGCCCATTCACGCTTTCCCTTGGCAGCAGCCTGGTCCCAGTAGCCCGAATAGGGAGCGGTTTTAGCCTCGGGCATCAACCAGAAGGCCGGCCAAACCGGGATGGCAGTCCGTTGGCCGCGAGCATCCGTCGGGTTTTTGATGCGTGCCTCAAATATTCCATAGGTAAAGGCGCGAAGTTTTTCAGTTGTCAGCTTGGCAGATTTGAAATCCTGATGGTCAATATTGCGTTTAAACTTGCCGTAGGGTTTGTCGCGCAGCGGATATTTTGCATCAGGCGCATGATGGGCAATGATGGTCAACCTGCCGTCCTTGATAAAAAACGTTTCCCCTTCGGCATCCAGATAAGCCTGGGATTCACCATTGCCATGGCCGTACTGGCCGATCTTGGGGTCATCCACCGCCACCCATTTTTTGCGATCCAGCTTCGTGCCGCTAAATTCCTCCTGCCACACCAACTTGTATGACTGATCCGTGCCATGAGCATTACCCAAGGCCGGAATCCTGCCTTCCGCACCTTGAAGCCATCCCGGCCAAAAGAATAGACAACAAAACAACTGAACCACGCGTTTCTGAAAACTGTTATTCATCTCTTCTTTTAAAGGCAATTAAAGGCAAGCCGGTTTACTTCCGCAAGAAGATCTCGCTTGTGGCCACGAGGTGCACGAGGTCGCGGAGGCGGTTTCCGTTTTTAGCAAGAGCGGTCGTGATTTTGTTAACCTCTCCGCGGTCGATTGGCTCGAGGCGGCGGCCGGTGGCGTAGGTGAGCATTTTCTCGGTGAGGCAGCGGGCGAAATCGGGCTCGCGTTTCAGGAGCATTTGCTTGAAGGCGACGATGTCCGCTAGTTGATCGCCGTTTGGCAGTTCGGTGGTAGCGTCGATTTTGGGGCGTCCGTTGGTGCGGTAGTTGGTGCGCCAGCGGCCGACGGGGTCAAAATTTTCGAAGGCAAATCCCATCGGGTCAATCTTGCGGTGGCAACTGGCGCAAGCCTCGTGTTTGCGGTGCAGCTCGAGTTGTTCGCGGATGGTCTTGGTGCCACGTAGATCGGGCGAGAGCGGCTCGACATCGGGCGGCGGCGGCGAGGGCGGTGTGCCCAAAATATTTTCCAGCAACCACACACCGCGCACGATGGGCGAGGTGTCGACGCCGTTGGCGGTGGCGGTCATCACGGCGGGCATGGTGAGGATGCCGCCTCGGCGCGGGTCG
>WTHG01000360.1 GCA_011523245.1 Verrucomicrobiales bacterium
TCAATCCTCTTCGGCGATGCCGCAAGGCGCGAGGATGGCGTCTTTCATGCCGTGAATGATCTTCTTATCGGCTGGGCAAATTGTCGCGAGTATGCCGCCAAGGTTCACTTCGTTTTCACTCTGTACAAAATAATACGGACACAAACGTGCGCGGCCTTTCATGGGGGTCCGTTCATTTCGTTCAAAATCAAACCACTCGTGTTGAACCGTACGAGGTTTTTCGTACCGCTGTAAAATCCATGGTGAAGTTTCGAAATGGTCAATGGCTTCTTGAACGCCGGCAGCCCATTCATTCAGAGGGAGGTCTGCTCCTAATCGCACGCTGCGGGCGCCCCAGGCGCGTTCGTTGAAACCTGAAAGTTTCAGGATTAGGTGGCGTTGTTTTTGGGATAATTCACTAAGTTGCCGCCAGTCGGTTAATTCAAGGCAAGGAATGGCCGCATGCGGAGGGATTGGGGCTGGGTCGATGAGCCAAGTTTGGGGTATCACGTTTTCCAGTAAACGCATGAATTTGCCGCCCAACTCGCGCTGCCAAAATTCCCGTAGGTTGCGATTCCAAAACAAGGCGAACAGCATTTTCTCCTCCAAATGAGTCTTGGGAGGAGCCGTAAGTTGAATGGCGCCTGTGGCTGCGCGATCTAGCAATGCTTCCGCGTGAGGAATGTTCGGCAGATCAAAAAGCTCAAAAAAACGATACGCTGAATCGCCATCAGCGAGATGGGCTTCGTCCGGTTCACATACTGAAAACCGCGGGCCAAGATGGTTAGCTAGCCATTCCATTTCAGGCCGATACGTGGCGGATTCCTCGGACACCATTAAATGGACCGAGCCGTTTTTTTGAAAAATACCGGCAAACCCCTCCGTCATGCCGTTGCTTCCGCCAAGGGCGTTGGGGTAAGTGGCGTTCATCCAGCCGGTAAGGCCAATGCCGCCGGGCACGCTATCCAGTTCGGTAATGTGCCAGCCGTTTTCAGTGAGCAAAATGTCCGGGCGAATGACTCGGGGTAAATCAGTCTTAAACGCCTCATCTCGTTGCCGTTGAATTACGTTAGCGGGTTTACCGCGCTCGAGCCATTCAGCTACCCATGAGGGTTGTTTGCCGGCCACGCTGTGCCGGTAAAGTAAATCGGCTGCGCGATAAAACTGATGCAATACACGCCCCAGTTGATTTAGGGTGCGGGAAAATTTTTTCTCAAGGGGAAACGCCTCCAACGGTAGACGCCATTCATGGCCGGCGAAAAGACCCTCTTTAGGGAGCTGATCCCGTATTGCATTAGCTTGTTCAGCGGCCTGCATTAAGCGCGGGTGAGGCCGGCGCCTTCGCCGAGCCATTTGTAGGTGGTGAGTTCGGCTAATCCCATGGGGCCGCGCGCGCCGATCTTGTCCGTGCTAATGCCAATCTCCGCGCCCATGCCGAATTCGCCGCCATCGGAAAAGCGCGTGGAGGCATTCCAAAAGACAGTCGAGGTGTCGGCTTCAAGTTGGAAACGGCGGGCGGTGGCTTCGTTTTCGGTGACGATGCATTCGGTGTGGCCGGAGCCGTGCTTATTGATGTGCTCCAGGGCACCATCGACGCCATCAACCACACGAACCGAGCAGATTAGATCCAGATATTCGGTGTCCCAATCCTCATTCACGGCATTCACGGCGAGGTTGCCGAGAATTGCTTTCGCTTTTGGGCAGCAGCGTATTTCTACGTTCTTTTCGGCCAAAGCTTGGCCGACAGCGGGGAGGAGTTCTTCAGCGCAGCGAATATCCACCAACAGTGTTTCCATGGCATTGCAAACGCCGGTGCGATGCGTTTTAGAATTCACAGTGATCGCCACAGCTTTGTCGGCATCGGCGGCCCCATCAAGGTAGACACTGCAGATACCTTTGTAATGTTTAATGACTGGAACGCGTGAGCATTCGGCGACAGCGCGGATCAGGCTTTCGCCACCGCGCGGAATGCAGAGGTCTACGGATTCTGTGAGGGCCAGTAATTCTGGGATGGCCGCGCGGTCAGTGGTGGGGACAACCTGAATTGCATTGTGCGGGAATTCATCGCACGCAGCTTGTCCTGCTTCAACCATCAGGCGTGCAATGATTTGATTTGAGTTAAGGGCTTCTTTGCCACCGCGCAGGATGGTGGCGTTGCCGGATTTAAAACAGAGTCCGGCCGCGTCCGCAGTGACATTGGGGCGCGATTCATAAATCATCACCACGACACCGATTGGACATGCGATTTTTTTCAGCTTCAAGCCACTGGGCCGTTCGGTTTCGGCTAACACCCGGCCTACCGGATCGGGAAGTGCGGCCACTTCGCGCAATCCTTGAGCCATTTGGGTAATGCGTTGTTCATTGAGCAGCAAGCGATCCATCATGGATTGCGGCAGTTTCATTGCCCGTGCCGTTTCCATATCCAGGGCATTGGCCACTTGTATGGCTTCTGCTTGAGTCTCCAAGGCTTCGGCCATTGCGTTGAGGCACAGGTTCTTTTGATCCGTGCTTAAGCGCGGCATGAGGCGGGCAGCACTTTTAGCAGCCGTCGCCAGCGCGATCATGTCTTCAGCTAAATTCATCGGGGAGGGAAGAGTAGCCCGTGGATGGGGCGGGCAAAAGTCAGTTTTCAGTAATCAGCACCAAGGTGCCTTCAGGTACAGCGTCGAAAAGGGGTAGCAGATCATCGGCTCCAAGGTGGATACAACCCTGTGAGTTGGGTTGGCCCAATCTGGATTCGTCTCCAATGCCATGGATATATATGTAGCGTTGATGGCTGTCGACCTTGCCGCCGGAATTAAAATCAGGCTCCAGGCCTTCCAGCCATAAAATGCGGTCGGTGATGAGTGCGGAAGGATCGCCTTTGCCGTCATATCGAATCGGTTGACGTCCTTTAAAGACTGTGCCGATGGGTTCACCAGCGCCGATTTTTTCACTGACCCGATGCAGTCCCAGCGGGGTTTGAAAGGAGCCTTCCTCTTGGCCTGTACCGTTGGTGGCGGTGGAGGCGGTGAGTGTTTTGGATTGGTCGCCGTGATAATGGGTCAGCGTTTGACGAGAGACCTGCACGTGGAGACAGTGTTCAGTAGGAGAATGCCCGTGCTGTTCGCAGGCCTCCTGAAATGCTGCCGGCAGATTCATTGGAGAATTGGCTTAATGTCTTCGTGTGGAATAAAGCGGCGTGTGCGATTGCCGTCGACACCCAAATGTAGACCGTCCGGGCGCCATTCTATTTGACTCCATTTGGCGGCTGCTTCTTCCGGCGTGCGCACGACATCGATTTCACCAATTCGTCCGGGCATGAAAAACTTAGGTTGCCGGCGGCCAATGTACACGCGCAGTCGCACGGATTTGCCGTCCATATGCGGTTCCAAAAATACGTGAGCACCCAGGGCGGGTTCATCGAACTGGCCGTCGCTCCAGAGTAGTGTGACGCTGTGTTCCAGAGTCACCATTTTTTTGCGTTCAGTAAGGACGGCGCCGGTGCCGTACCCGATCATCAGGCAGACGAGCGCCACCAAAATGAATTCCGGTAATTTTTTTGGTAGCGCCATCAGTTAAGTTTTTTAATCAGCACCTTGGAGTTTCGCCCCTGCTCCTGGTAGGCCGCCCGCCGTGAGGTGGGTAAATCATTGGGAGAGCCTTCCATGAAAGCTGATTTATTAGTGAAAAATGCGAAGGATTGTGTGGAAAGGGTGAATAGCTTTTCGAGGCCGGATTCGCGGGCTTTGGCCTCAATAAACTGAACCAGTTTTTGCCCAATCCCCTGATTGCCATGTGAAGGGTTCACGAATAGATGGGCCAGCTCGCCGATACCTTCCTCGGAATGCGTGTGTAGCGCCACACAGGCAACTGGGTTGTCGTCGATCTCGAAAAGGAAATAATCCTCGAGCATTTCCTCAATGGCTTCTTCGCTGCGAGTAACCAGCCGTTCTCCGTCCATGGCTTCACGGGAAAGGCGGTGGATGCTTGCGGCATCCTTCTTTTTTGCCGGCCTGATTTGGCGGTATTCATTGGCGTACACGAGTGTGCCAATGCCTTCATTGGAAAACACTTCAGCCAGAAGACCTTCGGTGACGAGGCCGTTAATTAGATGGACGCGAGGCACGCCGGCGGCGCAGGCCTCGGCGGCATGCCGGGCTTTGGAACGGTGTTCTGCGGGGATGCGCTCGGGCTCATCGGCAAGTGAGGCTTGCAGTTCAGTGGAGATAACTTGGCGGACAATAGCGCCATCGCGTTGCAGGCCGTCTGTGGTGGAAATAAAAATTAATTTGGTGGCCTGTAACGCTTCAGCGACGCAATGGGCGACCGAATCGCTGTTCAGTCGAAACGTATTACCTTCGCCATCGAATCCGAGCGGAGGAATCACGGGGGTGATTCCTTGGGCTAGGAGGGTTTGAAGGAGTTCAGTGTCGATGCGCTCAACTTGGCCGGTGTTTAGATGGTCCGTGCCGGCGAGGATGCCAAGGGGCTGGGCCGCCACAGCATTGGCGTTGGCGGCGCGCAGATCGTTGGTGGCAAAGCCTTCGAGGATTTCGTGGGTGAGACCGTTGGCCGCGGTGAGGGCCAATTTCAAGGTGGTGTCATCAGTGATGCCCGTGCCATCGAGATTGCTCGGGGTGAGAGATTGTTCCTCGGCGAGCTGTGCGATTTGTTCGGCGGCCCCGTGGATGAGCACGACCCTGATGTTCAAGGATCGCAGGACGGCGATATCGAGCAGGAGGTTGGCGAAGTTAATATGCGACACGACTGCGCCATCGGCCGCGATCACGAAGGTCTTTTCGCGAAAGCGCGGAATGTATTGCAGGATGCCTCTGAGGTCAGTCGGTTTCACGTCGCCAATATCGGGTCGGGAATATCAGGAGAAAGCCGTGTCGGTTCAACGCAATTCTCTCAGGGCATTCAGGCAGCGTTTGTTTTCAGTGGGAGTTCCAATGGAAATCCGGATCCATTCGGGGAGTTGATAGCCGGCCATCGGGCGCGTAATGACGCCCCTTTCCTGGAGTTTTTGGAATGTGCCGCTGCCATCGCTCACGTTTGCCAAAATGAAATTGGCGTGTGATGGCACGGTTTCGATGCCCATTTCGCCGAGAGCCTCTTCAAAGAACTGTAAACCGGTGGCGTTATTGGCGCGGGTGGTTTCAAGATGGGCATTGTCGTCAATCGCAGCCAGCGCGGCGGCTTGAGCCATGGCGTTGAGATTGAAGGGTTGGCGGACTTTTTCCAGCGCGGCAATAAACTCCGGATGGCCGATTCCATAGCCAACGCGTAATCCGGCCAAGCCGTAAATCTTGGAAAACGTGCGCATGAGAATAAGGTTCTTTTTTTCCTGTAGCTGAGGAATGAGGTCGAGCGGTTCATTAAGAAACTCGAAATACGCCTCGTCCATAACTAGTAATGTATGCTCCGGAACAGCATTGATGAGTGCCAAGACATCCTCGTGCGGAGCGAGGGTGCCGGTCGGGTTGTTGGGGTTGGCGACGAAAACAATGCGGGTATCGGGCGTGATGGCCTCCGCCATGGCGTGTAGGTCGTGACCGTATTCCTTGGCCGGTACGGTAATGCATTTGGCGCCGGTGAGATGGGCCACGATCGGGTAAATGGCAAAACAATATTGGGAGACCACGATGTTTGTGCCGGGGCCAAGAAGAGCGTGTGCGACGAATTCAATGATCTCGTTGGATCCATTTCCGAAAATCAATTGGTTGGAATCAACGCCGAGTCGTTCGGCCATGGTGTTGCGCAGATAGAAGGCGTTGCCGTCCGGATAAAGGTGGATTTGGGCGGCCGTTTGCTGCATGGCCTCTACCGCCATAGGTGAGGGGCCTAGAGGATTTTCGTTAGAAGCGAGTTTAATGAGTCCGTCCAAAGGGAGGCCGAGTTCGCGGGCGACTTCTTCCAGAGGGCGGCCGGGTTGATAGACCGGCAAGTTGGCCAGTTGGGGGTTGAGTTGCATCAGCCCATCCAGTTAGTTCGGCTGCTCTTGCCGATCTCGGTAATTTCGCCCGTAGAATGTTTGGCGATATAAATGGTGATACTGGCGGCGGTGACGAAAGTAC
>WTHG01000167.1 GCA_011523245.1 Verrucomicrobiales bacterium
ATTACCTTCTGGGGCTCGGTCCTGCACGACTACGGGGTGGCGGCCGAAGGCGAGGCGGTCGTCGAGTTCAGCTTTGCGGGCATCAAGAAGCGGATTCCCGTCAAGGCCGGTTCGCCGGACATTTACGAAATCACACCGGGCGACAGTCGCTATCCCGGCGCCGCCAAGGAGTGGCGCGTGACTGTGCCGCCTATGAAGGCAAGCGCCGAACCCCAAACGCTTACGGTACGCTTCCTCATCGACGGCGAGTTGGCCCATGAACGCATCTGCCGCAACATCGTGGTGGGCGACGTCTGGTTCGTCGCTTCGCATCCGGGCAACTTCAAGGAACTTCCCGAAGCCGAGGTGAAGACGCCCGTCCGCATGATGACCCGCAAGGCCAAGCGCTTTTCCCATCCCACGCCTTCGCGTTACACCGTCTGCGTGTCCCGTACGCCGCTGAACCGGTTCGCCTGCGAATGGACGGACGCCACCGGACTGCCCGCCGCCCTCGGCAACTTGATCGCCGCCAAGACCGGCCGTCCCGTCGGCATCATCTTCATGAAGAGTGGCACGACCTCCATGGGCCGCGGCGTCCCGGCCAAGGACTTGAGCACTTTAAAAAGCTGGATTCCCGTCAACGCGCTCAAGGACGCGCCTAGCCTTGTCGACGACTATAAAGACCTAGCCGCCGTGCGCCCGGGCAACCCGCATTACGCCGCCAACGTTCGCCAATACCTTGGTGCTTGGCGAAGCTACTGGGGCGACTACGTCCCGCAGATGGTCGCAGACCGCGCCGTGCCGGACGGTCTCGTTTGGGGCAACTACCCGACGCTCGCCGCCGGTGTCACCAGCAAGGCTTCGGAGGTCTACAACACGATGGTTCACTCCTTCACGCCCATGCAGCTCAAGGGCATCGTCTTTCTCGCCGGCCCTGCGACCTTCGCCGAGGACGGCGGCGCCCGCTACGGCGAGCAAATGTCCACCCTCGCCAATTCCTGGAAGGAACGCTTCGGCGGCCAAGACCCGCACTTCCTCTACACCGTGCCCGACAAAACCCTCGCCCCGAAGTTCACCCGGCCCAAAGGCATTCGCGGCCGGAGCACGGCCATCCCCACGAGTGACTGGACGGAGGTTTCGAATCTACTCGAAGCCTTGAAATAGATTTTTGGTTTATCGAAAAACTTTCCTATAGCAAATGACTGCCCAAAAAAAACTCACTCTGGTTGCCGTCCTGGTTGGCGGATTTTCGCTCGCGGGTGCGGATAAGTATTACAAGCAACCGCACGGGATTTTTTCCACGCGGCCAGATGCCGGTAAATCGTTACAGACCATCAAGCGCTTTGGGCCGGTGGGCATGGGGATTGATCTGGTGCAGCCGGCGTTTGTCATGCGGATTGCCAATATCGAGGAAGGATCGCCCGCTGCGGCTTCGGGCAAGTTGGCAAAGGGGCAGATCATCGAGTCCATCAACGGGCAAAAGCTGGCTGACATTGATCCGCGGATTCAGTTGGGAAACATTCTCGCCGCAGCGGAAGCCACGGATGGGTTGCTGAAGTTTGCTATCAAGGGAGAGGCGGCGCCGGTCACAGTCAAAGTGCCCGTGCTCGGTGCTTACAGCAAAACGTGGCCGCTGAATTGTCCAAAATCTGACAAGATTGTGCGGCAGGTTGCTGATTATCTTACCCAGCCGGATGCCCAAAAGGGGCTCGCAGGCATTGGAGTATTGTTTTTACTTTCGACGGGCGAAGCCAAGGATCTTGAAGTCGCCCGGCAATGGGCGCGCGAGGTGAAGCCGCATCGGTATCCGTGGTACATCGGCTATGGCGGCCTGCCATTGGCTGAATGTTATCTGCGCACGGGTGATCCCAAAATTCTCGAGAATATTCAGGCTGGCGTAGAGAACGCCGTTGCCACGCAATACCTGGGCGGCTGGCTGGGGCGGGGCGGAGTGACGCCGAGCTATGGCAACGGCCACCTGAACGCCGCCGGCACCCATGTGCTCACCTTTCTGCTGCTGGCCAAGGAATGCGGCGCCAAGGTGCCGGACCATGCGCTGCAGGATGCGCTCGTTCATTTCTATCGCTACGCCGGGCGCGGCGGGAATCCGTACGGCGATAGTCGGCCCGAGTACGGCTTTGTCGACAACGGCAAAAATGGACTGCTTGCTTTCGCCATGGCCGCCGCGGCGGCACTGACGCCCGATGGCGAGAACAGCGTGTACGCGCAGGCCCGCGATGCGTGCGCCATGCAGGGCTTTTACACGACGAGTTTCATGTTGCACGGCCATACCGGCGGCGGGATTGGTGAAATCTGGCGAAGCGCTTCGATGGGGTTGTTGCACGATAAGAAACCGCGGCAGTACCGCGAGTTCATGGACCATCGCCGCTGGCACTATGATTTGTCCCGCCGCTTTGATGGCTCCTTCGGTATTTTGGGCGGGGCGGGGTACGACAAGGAACAGTGGGGCGTGGCGTATCCGCTGGCCTACACAATCCCGCGCAAAACGCTGCGCATCACCGGCGCGTCGCCCACGCAGTTTTCCAAGCCTTTCCAACTCCCCAAACTTCCGTGGGGCACAGCTGCCGACAACTCGTTTATTTCCCTAGAAGCGGCAGCGGATGCGACCGGCAACAAACAGGATCTCTCCACCGAGACGCTTGCGGCTGATTCCAGCAAGGCGATCCTGATCGCGCTGCACCAGCCGAAACAGGTCAGCGATGATTTGGTTCGCAAATATGTGCTGCATCAGGATCATAATATTCGGTTTGTGGCCGCCAACAAAGTGCTGGGTGTCAACAGCGGCTACATCGGCTGGCGCTCGCCCGGCGGCGAGGTACGCAAGGAATTGATGATGGAACTACTGCGGCATTCGGATGCCCGCGTGCGGCGTGCGATGTTTGGCGCCATCATTAAACGGCCTGAGGTGATCAATCGGGAAGTCTTCGATCTTGCGGTTCAAGCGGTGAAAGATGCCAAGGAATCCTGGTGGGTGAAGGATGCCGCGTTGCAGATCATCGGCAAGGGCAGCGCCGATTGGATCGCGCCCCATACGGACCTGATTCTGCCATACCTCAGCCATAGCGATTGGTGGCTGCAGAATGCGGCCCTCGTGGCGCTTACGCCCGTGGCCGCCGATGAACGCTGTTACCAGCGCGTGTTGCCGGCCATGGGCAAGCTCATCCGCAGCAACCAACGCAGTGCACTGACCCGCGGCCTCATGCCGGGCATTCGCGCCAACATCAAGGCCGCCAGGCCGAAAGTGCAGGCATTGGCCACCGCGACGCTCAAGGAGGCGTACACCGGTTTTGCCGGCGTGAAAACCGAACCGGGCGGACAGAATGTGACCTCCACGTACGACGCGCATCTTGGGTTCATCGCTGAATCGCTGGCCGATGTGCCGGGCGGTTTGGATGTGCTCTACGAAATTTCGCGTGAGAAATTTCCGCTGGAGATTCTGCCCTACAAGGAATTTTATCTGAACGCCGATTCCAGCCGGTTTGGAGCCACCTTGAAAGAGGCGATTAACCCAATTATCACCGATGAGCTGATTCCCGAATACGTTGGGCGCAACCGCGTGCGGCTCCGGCAATTGGCCGCGGCTGAGGTGCAGTCCGGTTATCCCGGTGGCTCTCGCGATGCCATCGATGGCCTGGCCAAACTCTACGATCGCGCCGGGGACAAACGGTATGACTGGAACATGTTTTTGGACCTGCGCAATGCGGAGTGGTCCTACCACAGCTTCGACCCCATCCCGGCCGAGCAGGTGCCGTACGATCAACTCGTGACGCGCTACCGGCCGGTGACGTTGCCTAAGGGCATGGAGGATTGGTTTGCGCCGGCGCATCAATCGGCCTTGTGGCAGCGCGGCAAGAGTCCGTTTGGGCATCACATGGGTAAACTGCCGGCCGGGCCGGTTCACAAGTGCGGCGCCGGCTGCCTGGGCCCCGGTTGTTTTGGTGGCACGAAGATTAATTCGTTTTGGGAAAAGGAAGTGCTGCTGTTGCGCGGCACATTTAAGGTGCCGCCGCTCAAGGCCGGGCATCGTTATCGGCTGCGAATCAATGACGGCAACCACGTGGGTTCCGGCGGCGGGCATTTGGTTTACGTGAACGGCAAACCGCTCATTGAGGCGAAGACCTGCAACGGGCGAGGCTCCGGCGGGCTGCCCAAGGGCGCGTACATCACCAAGGAGTTTCTCGATGATTTCCGGAGCGGCGAAGTGACGCTGGCGGTGATCACGTTCCTGCGCTTCAATGACAAATACAAGGTGAAGCCCAGTTCAAAGACGCCGCAGGGCAAGATTAGTTTGCACCTGGAGGAACAGCGGTTGCCGCCGATGGGGGATGCACTCGTTTTGAAGTCCGCCGCCATCGTGCCCATGCTGTCCGCCGAATGGCAGGATGCGCAGGACCCGGAGGACCGTGAGAAATCCACCCTCGCGCGCAAGTACCGGTGGGATGGCCAGTTCATTGCCAACCCGGAAATCCTCGGCAACTGGCGGGTGCTCACGCAAGTGGATGCGATGGGCGATTTCGATCCCACTCAAAAGCAGGCGCGGGCGCGCAACCCGCTCTTTGAGCGCATCACGTTTAAACAGGACGGCAGCACCGGGGAGTCCACCCTGATTTGGTCCGCCGATACGTTAATGGACCTGAACCAATATCAGGCGCTGAAGATCACGCGCAAAACCATGGCCGGCGATCTGTACCTCTTCGTCGAGGCCGGCGGTTTCAGCACGCGCCATAAGCCTGGCTGGAAATCGAAACTCTTGGTGTTAACTCAGGAATAAACATGCGCAACCTCATCGCCACCATCCTCTTCGTTTTCTCGCTGACTTCAGGCACGGCTGCGGCCGAGCAACAGCTGGAGTTGGCCGTGCCGTTTACGGACAACATGATCCTCCAGCGCGAATCGGCCGTGCCGGTTTGGGGCTGGGATGTGCCGGGCACCAAGGTGACCGTTCAGTTCGCCGGACAAACTCAGACGGCGGTTGCCGATAAAAATGGCGACTGGATGGTGAAGCTCGCACCGCTGAAGGTCTCACGTGAGGAGCGCACCTTTGCCGTGAAGAACAATCGTGGCCAAGCCATCACGCTCAAGGGCGTTTTGGTCGGCGAGGTGTGGTTTTCGTCCGGCCAATCAAACATGGTTTGGACCGCCGGCAAAAGCATGTGCAACCAACTGGCGCACGATCTGGCCTCGGCCAAGGAGGATATTCCGATCCGCGAGATCAACATCAATACCGTGTCCGCGCTGTACCCCCAGAAACGCGCCACCTCGGATGACGGCTGGAAAAAGGCCAGCGCCGCGGGTGGGTTTTCCGCGTTGTCCCTTTCCTTCGCACACGAGCTTTACAAGGAACTCAACATGCCCATCGGCATTCTCCTCAGCGCCCACAGCAACACGCGCATCGAGGCCTTCACCCAGCGCGAGGCAATCGAGGCGCACCCCAAGCTCAAGGGCGATGCTGACCTCATCCACGATGCCGACCCGCTCACCGTCCAAGGTCGAAAGGCCTACGAGCAATATTACGCCGACTTGAAGGCGTGGCAGGACAACGCCGGAGAGGCGATGGAAAAAGGCGGGCGCGTGCCGGCGCGGCCGAAGTTGCCGGGTATCGCCGGCATGTGGCGTGGGCCGTCACAGTTCTTCAACGGCAAGATTGCGCCGGTGATCCCGTATGCTATCCGCGGCGCGATTTGGTGTCAAGGCACGAGCAACAGCGGCGACGGCCGAATATATGCCGCCCGCATGGAGGCGTTGGTGAAGGGCTGGCGCGACGCCTGGGGCATGCCGGAGATGCCGTTTTATTTCACCCAAATGCAATGCTACGGCTCGCCGGATCCGGACAACGTGGGCTTTGCCGATATCCGGCAGGTGCAGCATCTGTTTTTCAAAAACAATCGCGAGCATGTCGGCATGGTCGTGCAGTCGGACCTCAACTCCGCGCGGCCGCAGGGGATTCATTACTTCAATAAGCTGCATCCCGGCATGCGCATGGCGCGTTGGGCGTTGGCCAAGGATTACGGCAAGGCCATCGCTTACACCGGTC
>WTHG01000444.1 GCA_011523245.1 Verrucomicrobiales bacterium
ATTGCAAACAGGGCTATACCCGTCAATACGAAAACGATTTTTTTAGGGACACTTAAAAAAAGAGTGTTTTCCGAGCGCCTTTGCATGGGTTTCCTGCCAGTTTTTGTTCACAGACATCGTTTCGAGTGTGAGCAACACATCGTTGTGTATGAGGTTTTTGCGCGTAGTCTGACCCGCGGTGAGAATGTCAAGGAGACTCGCCATCCACACATTGCTGGCTATTGGTGTCTGCATTTCCCTTTTGGGGTGTAACAGCATCAAGAGTATAGGAGAGCCATCGAAAGAAATTCCGGAGGAGACGGGCGGTGACACAAACGTCACCGCGCCGCCGGCTCAAGGCAAAACGGGCACCGCGCTCGTGTCCTATGCTCAACAGGGCAAGGTGATGTTGGTGGATCAGGCGTTGGGATTTTGCGTGGTGGACTTTATGTTCGTCGCCAAAATGCCGCCGGCCGAGCAACGCTATTTTGTCTACCGAGGGAATCAGCAGGTGGGAGAGATTATGACCACCAGTCAGACTGATGAAACCTTTCAGGTGGCTGATATCAACAAGGGGGACATCCGTGAGGGCGACTCTGTGCGCCCCGAATAGTACGGATGGGTGGAGAAGGGCCCCGGGGGAAACCTCGGGGCTCTTTTTATTTTATTGCTCGGCCGGTTCCGGCGCGGGGGGATGCGGCTTCTTCTTATAAGGCGAGTGGAGGTTGAAATAAATGCCGCACATCGGCAACGGGCTGCCATCCGCCTGGCTGAGAATAATGGTCACCTGATTATCCAGCGCAATTCCGTGCCGCATACCTTCGCCGCGTGTTTCATAGGCGCGGATCGCCTTCACCAACAAACTCTCCAGCGACACCTGACAATCATCGGGCGTTTTATCCAGACACACGATATGCTTGTCGTACGATTTTACCGCCGCAGCGATCTCCTCAGTAAACATGTCCGGCGTCAGGTCCATAAAAGGGCGGACTGTATCATGTGCTTAATTTGAAATCACTCCCAAAATGAGCTGTGTTTTACACCTTACTGAGACTCAGGAGTTTAATCCTTATCCGCTGCCGAGCGCGGGCCGAAGAGGGTGGTGCCGAGGCGGATGAAGGTGGCGCCCTCCTCGATGGCAATTTCGTAATCGCCGCTCATACCCATGGATAGCTCGGGCAGGGGCGCGCCCAGTTGATCTTCACAGGCGCTTTTGAGTTCGCGCAGTTTTTGAAAATAGGGCCGGGCGCTCTCGGGTTGGCGGGTGAAGGGCGCCATGGTCATCAGGCCGTGGAGTTCGAGTTGGGGGAATTCGAAAAAGGCTTCCATGGCGGCCACGGCGGCTTCGGGAGTGAAGCCGTGTTTGCTGCCTTCGCCGGAGACATTCACCTCCAGGAGCACGGGCATGACTTTGGCGGCCTGTTCACAGCGTTTGTTGAGTTCGGCGGCCAGATGCAGGCTGTCCACAGCATGCAGGAAATCAAACAGGGCGACGGCGTCCCGGCATTTGTTGGTTTGCAGGTTGCCGATGAAATGCCAGCGCAGATGGCCGGGACAATCGGGAATCTTAGCCTTGGCTTCCTGCACGCGATTTTCGCCAAAGAGCGTGAGGCCGCAATCGGCGGCTTCGTGGATTATGGGGGGCGGGAATTTTTTGCCCACCGCGACGAGTTGTACATCCTCAGGCGCGCGCCCGGCGCGGTCGCAGGCGGCGGCGATGCGCTTCTGTATGGCGGTCAGGTTGTCAGCAATGTTAGGCACGCCGGGATGTTAGTTTGAAAGTCAAATGGTGAGTAGGATTTTCGTGACTCCTCGAGATGTTCGATTCACTACTTCCGCCATGCAGTACTGGCTGGTAAAACAGGAACCAGAAAAATACCCGTGGTCACAATTCGTTAAGGAAAATGGAACTTATTGGGATGGCGTTCGAAATTATCAGGCGCGTAATAATTTGCGTGCCATGAAAAAAGGTGATCACGTTTTTTTCTACCATAGCGTTAGCGAAAAGGCCGTGGTGGGAGTGGCCAAAGTAACACGTGAGGCATATCCTGATCCTACGGCCAAGAAAGGTGACTGGAGTATGGTTGATCTAAAGCCTATCAAAGCCATGGTCGAACCTGTGACATTGGAGCAGATCAAGGCTGAATCTAAGTTGTCTGAGGTTGCGCTAATCAAACAAAGCCGACTTTCTGTGATGCCTTTGCGCGCACCCGAATTCCGTCGAATACTACAATTGGGTCAAACGAAGATTTGAGTTTAAGTTATTTTTCATTATAATTCTCTTTGATGCTGGCTGAAACTCAAAAAACTGCCATTCCAAAAAACTGGTCTGAGCTCTGCGACCCAATCCAACCGTTTTTGGATGAGGTTTCTGATCGACTACAGGACGAGGTAAAGAACTTCGATCCTCAGATTGCCACCTTTGTGCAGTACGCGTTGACAAGTCGGGGCAAGCAGCTCCGTCCGGCACTTGTGGCTTTGGCTGCGCGAGCGGCTGGCGGAATCAAGCCGCAGCATGTTGACATCGCGGTAATCATTGAAATGGTGCACCTCGCCACTTTAGTGCACGACGACGTGGTTGATGGTGCTGAGGTACGCCGAAACCGCCCGACATTGGCCGCTAACTGGGGCAACAAGGTTTCGGTGCTAGCTGGGGACTGCCTGTTTGCCGAGGCTTTGAGACTTGCTGCTACGTTGCCTTCTACTGAGGTATGCCGTTTGGTGAGTCAATCGGCCAAGATTGTTTGCACGGGTGAAATACGCCAGACCTTGCAGCGAGGTAATTTTGAGCTTGGCCGCGAGGAATATCTGGAATTAATTCGAATGAAAACTGCGGAGCTGTTTTCGCTGGCCTGCGAATTAGGCGCGCGGTTCGCGGCGCCGGATGAACCGAAAGTGCATGCGGCCCTAAGAACTTTCCGCGAGCAACTTGGTACGGCCTATCAGATTTATGATGATTGTCTGGATGTCTTCGGCGAAGAGGCCCGCGCCGGCAAATCGCTGCGCACCGATCTCATCACTGGTAAGGCAACTTTGCCGGTGTTGATCGCTTTGGAGCGTGCGGATGAGATTGAGCATAAGGCGTGGCTCTCGATGCTCAAGGATGGCGGTGAACAGGTGAACACCATTCGTGAAGGCCTGCTGGCCCGCCAAATTCCGAGTGCCTGTCGCGAGGTGGTGGAAGGTTACATTCAACGAGCTAATGAAAGCGTTGTGCATTTGCCGTCGGCTTCGGCGTTGCATGGGCTTTCGGATTGCCTGACGGTGCAGCTGAATTTGCTCAGCGACTAAAGCGGCTTACAGGCGCGGTCGTTGAAATACGTATTTTTCTTCACGCAACGATTCCAGCGTGAGTAGCAGCCGATCGGGAAACATTTGCAGTGACACCGAGGTATTTGCCGAACCCCAAGACCATTGTGTTTGAAAGGTGCCGCCCGGATTTTTCTCCCAAGCGTTATGGGCGAGGAGTTGGATTGGGCGGTCGCCAGTGTGTTCGGGAATGACCGGCAATAAATCACGAGGCGACACATTTTCGCGCTCAACCGTGGCTGTTTGCCCGAGGGCGCGATCGGGAAATGTACGGCCTTCCAGATAACAGGAACCATCGGAAAAACTCAGGGTTAAGTCGGCCGCTAGCCTCTGTAAATACTGACCAAGCGCCGCGCGTTCCGCGGCATTCATTTTGGGATAACGAGATTGAAACTGCGCCAAGGTCTGGTCGGCATCCAGTCGCCAACGGCCCAGCAACGGCGGTCGGCCCTGCAGGGCCAAGTTGTGGGGGGAATACTGAGCGGATTGACCGGTTTGTAGGTAGGCCTTGAGATCCTGCAAATCCACTTGTGCCACACGCGCGCGCAAATCTGGATCCGCCCAAGCTGCCTGAAGCTGCGGGTTGGCCAGTAATTGATGGAGGTTGGTGCGCTGGTGCAACCCCATAAAAAAAGTGTTGGTCGTCCAGACATGGGTCAGTTCGGTGATGCGCGGATGATGCGCGCTATCCAGCAATCCCGGATAGCCCAGCAGACGTGAACGGAATTGGCGAATGTGCATCAGGTTGTTCGTGCTGCAGTTTTGATAAACCAAACCGGCGACCTCGGCGGCGGTGTAAAAATCAGCCGGAACGGGATCCAGCCAGCGAGCCAGAGGCGTGAGTCCCAGTGTTGTACCGTCGCGGTACAATCGTGCGGCCCAACGCTGGCTGAGGGGATCCTGCTGTGGTAGCGCTGCTGGAATTTGGTTGGCCAAGAAACCCAACGGCAAGGTCAGGGTTAGGATCATCCAGCCCGCACAGAGGCTCAGACCGCCGCCCAGCACTAAGCCGAGGCGGTGATTTAATCGCTGCCAGGCTTCTTGCCGGTCGGTTGTCCAGTGGGAGTGCAGTTTCGTGGCCAATGGATTGTGCAACAGTTGACCGGCCAAGCCTAGGGTAAGAAAAGCCAGCGCGAAGGCCCAGGCAAAATCGGCCCCCATTAGCCGGCTGAGCGGATGGTCGGGTAGGAAAAAGTCCGGCACGATCTGGCGCCCCCAGGGTGCGGCAAAGGCAGCCAGCAAACCGGCGGAGCAGAGGAGCGCCAACCGCAAACCTCCCGCCCGATGACCCAGCGCAAGGCCTCCAGCCAGCAGAGTCGCTGCCAGTAACAGGACCGAGTCGCCGGGGAACCAAGCCAACACCATCATGCGCCCAAGTTAACGGACACAGCGATTCTTGCACTGAAAAGTGATTAACATTGATGATTGTCTCCTGTGGTTTCTTCCGGTAGTCGTTTTGAATTGCTGGGGGGGTTCGGGAGTCTTATGGAAGACTCCTTTAAAACGGAGCAACTCCCATCGTTATTATGTCCAAGGAAAATGTTTCTTCTCAAGAGGAGTCCCAGCCGGATCGGCGGGATTTCATCAAAGGCGCCTCGTGCGCCATTGGAGCAGCCATCGGCGCCGTGCCGATGGCCGCCGGGGTGCGCGTGGTGCTCGATCCTTTGAGCCGCCAAGCAACGGCGGAGGGGGGCGCGGAGTTTATCCGGTTGGCGGACGTGTCCGATCTGCCGGAGAGCGAACCAATGAAGTTCGCCATTGTCGAGGACAAGACGGACAAATGGAGTCGCTACAAGGATGTGCCGGTTGGCGCGGTGTATTTGCTGAAGGAAACTGGGGATTCTTCGGCGGACGATGCGGAGGCGCCGGTATCGGTGATCGCCTACAACACGGTGTGTCCGCATCTGGGTTGTTTTGTGGATTACCGGAAGGATGAGCAGGATTTCTTCTGTCCCTGCCACGACAGTAATTTTGATTTGGAGGGCAACTTGCTCAAGGGCGTTAGCCCGCGGGCGATGGATACGCTGGAAGTGGATGAGGAGAAGCTCAAGGCCGGCGAGATATGGGTGAAGTTTCAGCGGTTCAAGAGCAACACCAAGGAGAAGATCGCCCTCTAACCCCCCCCCCACGACCCAACGCATGGAACACATCAAGAAACTTTACGATTGGTTGGATAACCGTACGGGCATTCGCAGTCACATTCGCGAGGTGCTGTTTGAAAATGTACCCGGTGGCTCGCGCTGGCGCTACGTGTGGGGCAGTACGCTGACCTTTGCCCTGATGATTCAATTCATCACCGGTATCTTCCTGTGGATGGGCTACAGCCCCAGCGGGCAGACCGCGTGGGAGAGTGTGTACTACATCAACAATCACATGACCGGCGGGCATTTCCTGCGGGGGCTGCACCATTGGACGGCCCAAGTGATGACCGTGCTGCTGGTCTTGCACCTCATGCAGGTGGTGATTGATGGCGCCTATCGTGCGCCGCGCGAGGTAAACTTCTGGTTCGGCGTCGTCCTTCTTAAGCTTACGTTGGCGCTGTCTCTGACCGGATATCTGTTGCCATGGGATCAAAAAGGCTACTGGGCCACTAAGGTGGCTACAGACATTTTGGGCGGCACGCCGTTGATCGGCGAGCAGCTGAAAACTCTGGTATTAGGCGGATCGGATTACGGTCACCACACGCTGACGCGCTTCTTTGCCTTGCACGCCGGCATCCTGCCCATCAGCGTGATAGCCTTG
>WTHG01000158.1 GCA_011523245.1 Verrucomicrobiales bacterium
GGAATGGAGCGCAGTTCGGTCAGCAGATGCCGCAGTTTATCGTCGCTGAGCAACAATGCATCGCCACCGGAGAGCAGCACATCGCGCACGGCCGGTGTGCGGCGGATATAATCGATCTGCTTCTTGAAGTTCGGGCGGAAATCATAACCCAAGGCATTGCTCACTAACCGCGAGCGCGTACAGTAGCGGCAATAAGCGGCGCAGCGGTCGGTGACCAGGAACAACACGCGGTCGGGATACCGATGCACCAATCCGGGCACCGGCGAATGGTTGTCCTCCCCACAGGGATCGCCCATCTCCCACGGGGCAGTTTCGGTTTCCTGCACGCTTGGGAGCATTTGCCGGCGAATGGGGCAGTCCGGATCATCAGCATCGATGAGGTTAAAAAAATGCGGGGTGATGGCCATCGCCAGCTTGGTATCAGCCAAGCGCGCGCCTTCAATTTCGGAATCGGTTAGCTCCGGAATCCGGCTCTGCAGCCCTTTCAGCGAACTCACCCGATTTTTGAGCTGCCACCGCCAATCATCCCAATCCGCCGCCGAGACAGCCGCCCACGACCCACGGCCTGAGGGGTGGAATTCCTTCAGTTTCAGGAGCTGATTCAGATTGTGATCCGAGTCGGAATTGGCGGACGACATCAGCGGTAAGGTAAGAAAGGGGTGGGGTACTGTCAACCGGCCTTAGGGGGTGGCAAATTTGGCTCGGGTTTTCGGTTTATCCGAATTCATATCGGCGAGGATGGTGTCGAGCAGGTTAAGCTTGGCGATGGCGCGATTGCGCAGGGCGGCTTGGGCCGTGGGTTTGGTGCGGATTGCGCGATGGATTTTGGAGGAACGCAGGCCGAGGTAGGCTCCCAGTGTTTCACGATAATCCTGAATAAGCCGAGCGGTTTCGGGGGGGGAGTTTACCTGTAGGAAGGCAAGGCGTTGAAGGACGGGCGCCAATTTTAGGGCTCTTTCTTGAGGCGTGGGGTCGGTACGAAGATAGGTTTGCAGCGGGGTTCTCTGGGTTTTGGGTTTGGCTTGGGGCGAATCCGGAGGGAGTTCAGTTTCGATTTGAAGGCAATCACTCAGGTGAGCGAGG
This sequence comes from Verrucomicrobiales bacterium, assembly GCA_011523245.1. Lineage (GTDB taxonomy): Bacteria > Verrucomicrobiota > Verrucomicrobiia > Limisphaerales > UBA1100 > UBA1100. The sequence continues at coordinate 1,084 of WTHG01000158.1, forward strand.
ATGACTTCGGGGCGCCAGCGGTGAAAGGCATCGCGGCTGCGAAACTGGACTTGAGCCATGGACCACCATTGCTCGATTTTCAACATGCTCTTGTGCCCGAAGGCGACGCCAAACGCGCGCGCACTGTTCTGGTGCTTGGGAAGTTCGCGTAGGAAAAACTGAATACGCTCAGGGCCTTTGGAGAGTCCAAGCAATTTGTGCACAAGCAAATGAGCGTGTGCTCGATACACAGGATCCTCGGTGCCTTTGGAGGGGGGCGGCGGCAGCGTGAGGTTTAAGTAGGAAATAGGTTTGGATTTCTGGATGAATTCACGACTGGTGTAGAGCGGGTCTTGGGGATGTGTGAAATTTAATCCACCAACCGCCTGGGGGGCGAATGGCGTAAAGAGAATAGGGCCTTTTGATTGTAGAATGAGCTCTGTAGTGCCCGGGGTGATCCACACAGGTAACGCGGGGTCTGTAGATGAATAGCGTCCGGCAAACTCAGTGAACAATAGGTCGACGATGAGCTCAGTTAACTCTCGCCCGGGCATGAGTTGAGGTAGGGAGGCTCGGTAATCCCATGAGCCGGTGGCGTTAGGGATGCGGCCGAAGCGCGCCGGGTCGCCCAGGTTGCCCGGGACGATTTGCAAATGAATTTGGCCTTGCCAGCGAGAGGTAATGTTAAAGCGTTTCACCCATTGACCCCGAACGGATTCTGCGAACTGAGCCAAGCCAGAAGGGTGCAACCGAACGCGATCGGGAATGGCTTTGACCCTGTTTGCTGCAGGCACAAACGGGGCATCGACTAACGAACTCACCACGAACTGCCGTGACCGACTGGTGAGCGTTTGCCCGGGGCGCAGGCGTTGCGCGTGCAAAAAATCCACAGTGCCCAGCAGAACCAATACCGTGAGGCATCGCAGAGCTCGGCTGGTGCAGGAGTAGATCATGATTTCTTGGGCTTACTTTTCGTGCTACTTTTCTTTTTGGAATCAGATTTTTTGCTGTCCGATTTTTTCTCAGAAGCTTTCTTGGCAGCGTCGCTGGCTTTCTTTTCGCCGCTCTTGTAGTTCTCACTGCGGTAATCGGTTTCGTAAAAACCACCGCCCTTAAAGATAATGCCGCCGCCCGTGCCGAGGAGGCGTGTGACTTTGCCTCGGCACCCCTCCTGAGTGCAGTGGGTCAATTTCGGTGCTTTGATGGACTGAAAATGCTCAAAAACCATGCCGCATTTGGCACATTCATATTCGTAAGTTGGCATTTTTGGGAACCCCTTCCTCCTGCAGTTTTTCTAGGGCAAAAACAGGTGAGGGTCAAGGTGTTGCTGGCTTGCAATTCACAGGTTATTCACATAGGTTATGGGCGAACCCTAAATCGCCCGTGGGCGAACTATGCGTTATGGCTATGACACGTCAAAAAGTTTTGGATCAATATTTCATGGATGCGCGGCACAAGCTGATTGATATTGCTGCGTTTCTCGATCGTGTGGAACGAGCGGAAGGCGACGCGGATTTCCGACTAAAAGCCTTTCGAGATGCCATGAAGTGCTTGGATGACAGCGGCAACGATCGTGCACACGATGTACTGATGGCCTTCAGTGATCCAACTCAAGAGCCCATTGCAGTTGCTCATAGCAAGGGAGCATGTGGGGCTTGGCCCGGTGAGGGTGAGTAGGGTATAGCTCTCAAGATGCGCTTCATCGAACCTCATGCGCACATGGTCAGTCGCACGACTGATGATTATGCGGACATGGCCACAGCTGGTTGCGTGGCGTTGTGTGAGCCGGCTTTTTGGGCGGGCTTCGACCGTGGTAGTGCAGATGGTTTTCGTGATTATTTTCGGCAACTCACCGAGGTCGAGCCGCGACGCGCGGCCAATTATGGTATCAAGCATTTCACTTGGCTCTGTATCAACCCCAAGGAGTCGGAGGACATGGCTTTGGCGGCGGATGTGTTATCCGTGATTCCTGAATTCATGGAATGCCCTAACGTGCTCGGCATTGGTGAGATTGGCCTGAACAAAAACAGCCGCAACGAAATAAAGGTGCTCCAGCAGCATGTTGATCTGGCGGCGGCAAATGACCAGATGGTTCTCGTTCATACGCCGCATCTGGAAGATAAACACAAAGGAACACGCTTAATATTGGATGTACTTAAGTACGACAGCCGGATTAATCCCGAGCGCGTGATGATTGATCATGTGGAGGAACATACTATCGGCATGGTTTTGGACGCCGGGCACTGGGGTGGTATGACTTTGTACCCGGAAAGCAAATGTTCACCCGCGCGGGCGATTGATATGATCGAGCGTTTCGGCAGTGATCGGCTCTGGTGGGATGCTGCTTGTGACTGGGGCCCGAGCGTGCCGCTCGCGGTGCCACGCACTGCCTGCGAAATGCGTCGACGCGGCCACGACGAGTCATTGATTGAGAAGGTGATCTTCGAAAACCCCAAGGCGTTCCTCAGCCAGAGCGATCGTTTCCAGCTTTAGGAGGGAAACATTTCTTATAACTCCGTTTGTTGGAGTTTTTATATTCCGCTCATTGCGAATGTACGCATGCGTGGTATATTTGGGTGGATCGTAACGGTCGTTGAGGAACTCCCATGAGATACCAATTCGTTTTGATCACGTTGGCTCTCTGCCTGCAAGTTGCGCTGCTCTGGACCTTGGGAATGCGCATTGACAAGGACACCGGCACGGTTGCCATTCAGCCGGAGAAGGTCATTGCGCCCAAGGCACCGCCGCCACCGGCAGTTGTTGAGTCCAAACCTGTATTGGGGGCGGTAACGCCTGCTCCTATTAGGGCTCAGATCAAGCCCGAGCCTCCCGCACGGATGATTCAGCAGATGTTTTTTGCGAATAATCGGGATCACCAGCTCATTGAACAGGCGATTCGGGATAAGCTGGCATACGATACCGGTAAACGACCCACGGGGCCTTTAACCGATCGGATGGTACGGGAGTTAACGTATCTGGATTTAAAAGGCAAAGGATTGTCGGATATTCGGCCGCTGGCAATGTTGGCGGCCTTGCAGCAGGTGGATCTTGAGAAAAACCGAGTCAACGACCTTTCTCCATTGGAAAAGTTGCCGGCGCTGAATGCGGTTTATGTGCGCAACAATCCGAGCCTGACGGCGGAGGAGGTGCGGCGGGCTGGTCGAGTGATGAGGCAGTGCATAATTGTGCACAATCTCAAGTGAGTGTTTCTTCATTGCCGCGTAAGGGGCGGCGCGTGTTTAATTCCGCGCCATGGAACTGAAGCACGGACTGCATCTGGCCTACTGCACGAATATCCATCGTGGCGAGGATTGGGCGCAGACGTTTGATTCGTTGAAAACCGATGTGTTGGCTGTGCGCGATCGGGTTGGGAGTGGGCGCGCGTACGCGATTGGGCTGCGGTTAAGTGACGTGGCGGCTCGCGAGTTGAGTGAACCGGCCGTATTGGATGCGTTCCAGCAATGGTTGGCGGACGAGGATTGTTACGTCTTTACCATCAACGGTTTTCCCTTTGGCAATTTCCATGGTTCGCGCGTGAAAGAGCAGGTGTATGTGCCGGATTGGACTTCGCCGGATCGGCTGTTGTACACGAACCGCTTGTTCGATCTGATTGCGGCCCTGGTGCCGGATGGAGTGGAGGGCAGTGTGAGTACTTTGCCGGGATCGTTTAAGGAGTTTATCACCGATGAAGGCCAGGAACAGGTCATCCGTGATAACATCTGGAAATGCACCGAACATATCGCTGCCTTGAGTGATCGTACGGGCAAAGCGTTGCATTTGGGGCTGGAGCCGGAGCCGTTGGGGTATTTTGAAACCAGCGCGGAGACGATCCAGTTTTTCGAGCGCATGAGAATGGAGCATCCCAATGATTCCAAGCTCATCGAACATTTGGGGGTGAATTATGATACCTGCCATTTGGCTGTGGAATATGAGGAGCCGGAAGCGGCCTTGGGGGCAATGCGTGCGGCGGACATTCGGATCAGTAAACTGCATTTGAGTGCGGCTTTAATTGTTCGGCCGGACGAAGGCACTCGGGCCAAGCTGAAGCCGTTTGAGGAGGATGTGTATTTGCATCAGGTGGTCGAGCGCCTGCCGGACGGCAGTTTGAACCGGCATCGGGATTTGGATGTTGCCTTGGCCAGTAACAATCCGGCGGAGGAGTGGCGGATCCATTTTCATATACCGTTGCATAGTCCGGGTGGTGATTGGTTTTCCAGTACACGAGGACACATAGACGGGGTATTGCGCGAATTGAAAAAGGATCCCTCGCTATGCACGCATTTGGAAATGGAAACGTACACGTGGGAAGTGCTTCCGGCAGAGATGAAAAACCGCGAAGTGGTCGATCAGTTGGTGGGGGAGTATGATTGGACTTTGGAACGGCTACAGGCGCACGATCTCGTATGAGCTTGGCACGTGCACTACTGGTACTTGGAAGGGTGAGCAATTTGCCCACCATTTGGAGTAACTGCCTGTGCGGTTGGCTGATCGGGGTGAGTTATATGGGCATCGAGCCCATTGATTGGGGGATGATCGCTTGGGTAGGTTTTGGGGCAACGGCTTTGTATTTAGGGGGGATGTATTTGAATGACGCCTGTGACGTGGCGTTTGATCGGGAACATCGAAGGGAGCGGCCGATCCCTTCCGGAGCGATCAGTGAATCCACGGTCTGGAAAATCGGCATTGGTCTGCTGGCGGTGGGAATGGGGGTGCTGTCTACTCAAGGCGAGGCGACCGCGTTGCTGGCGCTGGGGTTGTTTAACTGTATTTTGGTTTACAACTTCACTCATAAAAAACTGAAGTGGTCCCCGCTTCTAATCGCGCTTTGCCGGTGGTTATTGATCATGACGGCGGCTGCGTTTGCCTTTGTCACGATCAAGCCGGAGATGAGTTTTTTTGGTGATTCCAACAGTGGTATGGCGGCCTGGGTGGCCTCGGTATTGTGCCTCTATGTGGTGGGGCTGAGT
>WTHG01000422.1 GCA_011523245.1 Verrucomicrobiales bacterium
ATCAAGGGCCTTGCCCACCTCACCGGCGGCGGATTCATCGATAATATTCCGCGGGTGCTGCCGAAGAATTGCGGTGTCACCATCGAGCGCGGCAGCTGGCCAGTGTTGCCGGTGTTTGAGCTGATTGAAAAACACGGCAAAGTGGATAACACCGAGATGCATCAGGTCTTCAATATGGGCATCGGCATGACTGCGATTGTCAGCGGCGCCAAGGCCGACAGCGTGTTGCGCAGCATCCGCCGTCGTGGTCACGATGCCTGGATCGTCGGCGAAGTCACTAAGGGCCGCGGGAAGGTGAAACTGAGCTAATGAAAGTCCTACTCATCGGCGGTGGCGGTCGGGAACATGCATTGGCATGGAAACTGGCGCAGAGCGAGCGGGTAACCCAACTGTGGGTGGCGCCGGGTAATGGCGGTATCGCGGGCGAGTTCACGCGCAACGGCGAGCCAGTCGAATGCGTGGCGGTGAGCGCGGACGATTTGCCGGCTTTGGTGATGTTCGCCAAGGAACAGAAGCCGGACCTCACGGTGGTGGGGCCAGACAACCCATTGGCAATGGGTATTGTGGACTTGTTCGAGGAACACGGCCTGCGCATTTGGGGGCCGAACCAATCGGCGGCACGATTTGAATCGAGCAAGGTGTTCAGCCAGGATTTTATGGCGCGTCACAACATCCCCACGGCGCGCTCGGGTACATTCGAATTTCCCACGGCGGCCAAGGCGTTTGCCGCGGAGCTGGACGGCAAATGCGCGGTGAAGGCCGACGGCTTAGCCTTGGGCAAGGGCGTGCTGTTGTGTCAATCGATCGAGGAAGCCGAATCGGCAATTGACTCCATCATGGTCGATGAACAATTCGGCGAGGCCGGCTCCAGCGTGGTTATTCAGGAATTTCTCGAGGGCATCGAGGTGAGCCTGCATGTGCTAGCTGATGGCCGATCGTACATTTTGTTTCCTACCTCGCAGGATCACAAACGTGCGTTGGACGGCGATGAGGGCTTGAACACCGGCGGCATGGGCACCTATTCGCCCGCACCGTTTCTCACTGAGGAGGAACTGCAGGCCGCCGCCGCCGCGGTGGTGGAGCCGTGGCTGCGCGGGTGTGAGGCGGAGGGAATTGATTTTCGTGGGATGCTGTATCCCGGCCTGATGCTTACAGCCGATGGCCCGAAGGTGTTGGAATTCAACGCGCGCTGGGGCGACCCGGAAACGCAGGTGTACCTCATGCGGCTGGAGACCGATCTGGTCGATCTCTTCGAAGCCTGTATCGACCGGCGTCTGGCCGAGATGGATGTGAGGTGGAAAACGCAAGCCTCGGTCTGCGTGGTGATGGCTTCCGGCGGGTATCCGGGCAGTTATCCGAAAGGCATTTTGATTGAGGGCATCGAAGATGCCGGCACGCTGGAGGGCGTGAAGGTATTCCATGCCGGCACTCAGCTGGTTGACGGCGAGATCGTTACCAGCGGCGGCCGTGTGTTGGGCGTGACGGCACTTGGCGACGATTTAGCGGCGGCTCGGAATCAGGCCTATGCTGCTGTGGAACAAATAAAGTTTGAAGGCGCGCATGTTCGCAGGGATATTGCTGCCAAGGCGCTGCAGGGCTAGCCGGTCAGCGGCGCGCCCAGATTAGGGCATGAAAAAAGTACTCTTCGTCTGCACGGGCAACATCTGCCGGAGCCCGATGGCTGAAGGTTTCTTCCGCGAAATGACTCAAGCGCGGGGAGACTTCGAACCACTGTCGGCGGGTCTGTCGGCCATAGATGGCCAGTCGCCCAGTACGAACTCGGTGACGGCTATGGACGAGCTGGGCATCGACATCCGCGCCCAGCGGAGCACCCAGCTGACGCCCGAATTGGTGGCGGAGATGGATTACATTTTCGGGCTGGCCCACGGGCACGTGGACAATTTGGTCCGTTATTTTCCGCAGGCGCGGGAGAAGATTTTTTTACTGCGGGAATTTGTCGAGACCCTGCCGCGGCATGAACGGGAAATAACCGATCCCTTCGGGAGTGGCTTGGACGTGTATCAGGCCTGCCGCGATGAGATTAAGCAGGGTGTGGAATCGATCATTCCCTTTTTGGAACAACAATCAATGACAGACGAAAGCAACAGTCCAATGACCTTTGCGCTGGGCGCGGATCATGGTGGATTTGAACTCAAGGAAAACCTCAAGGCCCACCTCGAGGGGCAGGGCATTGCTGTACAGGATTACGGTCCGGCCAGCGATGATTCCTGTGATTACCCGGACTTCGCACAGGCGGTAGCCCGCAGCGTGGCCAGCGGCCAGCACATGCTGGGTCTGTTGATCTGCAAAACCGGCATCGGCATGAGTATTGCCGCCAATAAAATCTCTGGTGTGCGTGCCGCGCTGGTGACCGATGCTGAGACCGCCGCGATCACCCGGCGTCACAATGACGCTAACGTACTTTGCCTGAGTGCGACTCAAACTGGAGCCGAAACAGCTAAGGGAATCATTGATGCCTTTGTGAAGGACGATTTCGAGGGTGGTCGACATGAACGTCGCGTAGACAAGCTCGAAGGTAGCGGTCGCGTGGAGGTAGTGGATCCGGATGTGGATGAGGTATTGCGTCTGGAAAAACAGCGGCAACAGGAAAATATCGAACTGATAGCCAGCGAGAATTTTACCAGCCCCGCCGTGATGGAGACGCAGGGTTCCGTGCTGACCAACAAATACGCTGAAGGCTACCCAGGTAAACGTTGGTACGGCGGCTGCGAACACGTGGACGTGGCCGAGGAACTGGCTATAGCCCGCGCCAAGGAAGTGTTCGGATGTGATTATGCAAATGTACAGCCGCACTCAGGAAGTGGCGCGAACATGGGTGTTTACTTCGCTGTGCTTGAGCCGGGCGATAAACTTTTAACCATGGACCTCAGCCATGGCGGCCATCTCACGCACGGCAACGCCGCTAATTTTTCCGGTAAGTTCTTTGAGATTGTCCATTACGGTGTTGGTAAAGAAGACGAGCGTATTGACTATGATCAACTTGCAGCGATGGCCGCTGAACACAAGCCACGCATGATCACAGTGGGGGCCAGTGCCTACTCTCGTGTTATTGACTTTGAGCGCATGGGGGAAATCGCACGTGATTGTGGGGCAATGCTTTTGGCTGATATTGCCCATATAGCCGGCCTTGTTGCTGCGGGTTGTCATCCAAATCCTGTTCCGCACGCAGACTTTGTAACCACAACAACCCACAAGACTCTTCGTGGTCCGCGTGGTGGCCTAATCATGGCCAAGGAACAATATGCCAAAAAACTTCAGAGTAATGTTTTTCCCGGTATTCAAGGCGGCCCTCTTATGCATGTGATTGCCGCGAAGGCATTATGTTTTAAGGAAGCTCTTTCGCCGGAGTTTAAGGAATATCAACAGCAGGTAATTATGAACGCTAAGGCGTTGGCCGAAGGCATGGAACGCAATGGGTTCCGCCTCGTGAGCGGCGGCACGGATAATCATCTGCTGCTGGTGGACGTGCAGGCCAAGGGGCTCACCGGTAAAGAATGTCAGGAGGCGCTCGATCATGCGGGCATAACGGTCAACAAAAATACCATCCCATTCGAAACGCTCTCTCCCTTCAAGGCCAGCGGCATACGCTTGGGTACCCCAGCGGTTACTACGCGCGGTATGTGCGAACCAGAAATGGCGGCTATTGCTGACATGATTGCGGAGGTATTGGCCGACGTAAATAATGTTGACGCCGCCAAAAAAGTGCGCCAGCGTGTCCGCGAATTGACCACGCGATTCCCGCTCCCCTACTAACTTACGGGCGGCCCGCGCGGACCCAATCTCCCTATTAATCCCACTAATACCGGATGCCAACCCGTTGGCGCGGGTTGAGTTAATGGAAAAGGATCATGCCCAGACCCGCTAATAATCAGTCCAACAAGCGGCGACCGCAAAAGCGCGGCGGCCGCAAGCGCTCAAATTCCTCCAACCTCCCAGAAGGTCTGCCGGCCGACGTGGAGGAATATGGCGAGGATTTGGCCGCGCTGGAGGAAGCCGACGGCGAGGAGATCAATATCGGTCACCTGCAAAAGAAGGACATCGCCGAGCTGAACGCGATGGCCAAGGACATGGAGGTGGAGAACTTCGGCACCATGCGCAAGCATGAGATGATCTTCCAGATCTTGCGCAAGCATGCGGAGAACAAGGGCGTGCTCATTGCCGACGGGGTGCTTGAGATTTTACCCGAGGGCTTTGGCTTTCTGCGCAGCCCGCATTACAATTATCTGCCTTGCCCGGAGGATGTGTACGTGTCGCCTTCGCAAATCCGGCGGTTTGATTTGCAGACGGGCGACCAGTTGCAGGGCCGCATCCGGCCGCCTAAGGAGAAAGAAAAATTCTTTGCGCTTCTGATGGTCGATAAGGTCGGCGATGAAGAGCCCGAGAAGGCTAAGGACAAAACCCATTTTGACAACCTGACGCCCTTGTTTCCCGAGGAACGTTTTTTGTTGGAAACCGATCCGGAGGAATACTCCACGCGCGTGCTGGATATTGTCTGTCCCATCGGCAAAGGCACTCGCGGGCTGATCGTGGCCCCGCCACGGACCGGCAAGACCGTGCTCATGCAGAAGCTGGCCAACGCCGTGCTGAAGAATAATCCGGACACCTACCTGATCATACTGCTGATTGACGAGCGCCCCGAGGAGGTGACCGACATGCAACGTACCTGTATCGGGGCGGAAGTGGTCAGTTCCACCTTTGATGAACCGCCCGAACGGCACGTGCAGGTGGCTGAGATGGTCATTGAAAAAGCCCGCCGCATGGTGGAGCACGGTCAAGACGTGATGATTCTGCTGGATTCCATTACCCGCTTGGCTCGTGCGTACAACACCGTTCAGCCGCACTCCGGGAAGATTCTCTCCGGCGGTGTAGATGCAAACGCTCTCCATAAACCAAAGCGTTTCTTTGGAGCTGCACGAAACATTGAGGAAGGCGGTTCTCTGACCATTATGGCTACCGCTTTGGTTGACACTGGAAGCCGCATGGATGAGGTTATCTTTGAGGAATTTAAGGGAACAGGAAACATGGAGGTGCACTTGGACCGTTCACTGGTGGATCGCCGAATCTTCCCTTCAATCAACGTCGCTATGAGCGGAACACGGAAAGAGGAGTTATTGTATCATCCCGATGAATACACCAAGGTATCCGTGCTTCGCCGTGCCCTTACTGAGGTGCCGGCTGTGGAGGCTATGGAATTGTTGCTCTCCAAGATGCGCAAGACTCCTAACAACATCGCCTTCCTGATGGCGTTGGATTTGAAGTAGTTGAATTAGAGCCATTGGATTTCCGTCCCAAGCTTTCCGAGATCAAACACGGTATGACATTGAACCGCATCATTATGGGCGTCATAGGATTCTTTGCTATTTATTTGGCCGCTTGTTCCGATGCCCCACAGATAGAGGTATACACCATTCCCGCAGAACCAGCTCCTCCTGAAAGTTGGGATTTGGCTACGCCATTTGGTCCTGAGAAGGCTAGGTTCAGTATCTCGGAAGGCCTTATCGGTTCGGCGAATGTGTCCATGACTGTCCTTCAGGGCGACGGCGGCGGTATGTTGGGTAACGTCAACCGCTGGCGCGGCCAACTGGGGTTGGAGCCGGTGGAGGAAAAGGATTTGGAAGACTTGTTGAAACCGGTTGAGGCCCTCGGCGAAGAGGCGCGGCTGGTCGATTTCACCGGCACCTCTAAACGATCGCAACTGGAAGAACGCTTGATCGGCGTGATCGCCCCGCAGGGCGAGTTGACTTGGTTCTATAAACTGATGGGCACCCCGGATTTGGTTGAGAAATCGCAGGAGGGATTTTTGGGCTACCTGCCGGATTGGCGTTAATAATGATCAAAAATCCACTAGTGAAAATCTTCACATCGCTGTGGCTAACAGTGACTCTTCTGCTCTTTTCGTTGGTGATTATTTTCCTCGGCACCATGGCTCAGGAACCCATGGGATTAAACCCGGCGGTCGACCGGTTTTTTAAAAGC
>WTHG01000038.1 GCA_011523245.1 Verrucomicrobiales bacterium
CAATTGATTCATAGGATCGATCTTCATCAAGGCCAACCGATTATCGCTCGCCTGTTGGTATGTCGCTGAGAGCATAATCCAGCGATGCAGCTTCTTGATCGACCACCCCTCCTGCACAAAGCGATGCGCCAACCAATCCAGCAGCTCCGGATGCGACGGTGTTTGAGCCCGCAACCCAAAATCGCTGGGGGTCAGCACCAACCCTTTGCCGAAATGGTGCGCCCAAACGCGATTCACCAGCACACGCGCGGTTAAGGGATTATCCGGATGCACAATTGCTTTTGCTAAACCCAAACGGCCACTGCCTTTGGTGAAAGGTTTACGGTTCGGCGCCAAGTGTTCCAGGAACTGGCGGGGCACGGCCGGCCCGCGATTTCCCGCCGTGCCGCGAATGTAAATGTAGGGGTTTACCGGATTTGGCTTATCTACCAACACATGCGCCCGCGGCGGAGCTCCCGGGTGATCCGCCGCCAGTTTGCTCAACTGGCCTTTCATTTGGTTCACCCGATTTCGCACGCTGAACAACAGGCTGTTTGGGTTCGAGGGCGAAAGTTGCTCATTCACCTTCGTCGGGCTTTCTGGACCATACAACACCAAGCGCACCGATTCCCACTGTGGGTCTGGCAACTCGGTTGCTTTCGGGTTTTGTTTCAAGGCCGCGTCCCAGCGTTTCGTGGCTTCAGCAAATACCTTGCGATATTGCCCGGGCAAATCACCGGCACTGGAATCGATCAGGGCATGGCCTTTCTTGTTCGATCCGTGCCAAACCGCAAACAATGGGTGGTTTTTCGTCTTCCAATCGCCTAACTTTCGCCGCCAATTGTTTGCCGCAATGTGATTCAACTTACGCGCGGTTAGAAGTTGTCTGAATGGGCCGTCCGGCAGCTTTCTCTCTTCGGCCTCCCGAACTGCGATCATGTAATCCACCGCGCGCGCCCGTAATTCGCGACGCTTTTGCGCTAATGTTCGGGACCGAAAATCTTCAATGGCTTGCTCCTGCTTGGTCCGCGCCTTTAGATACGTCTCATGCTCCTTGGGCAGAGATCGACTGCCCAGCAGCGGTAGCTCGGCCGGCTCCATGCTGCTATTGAACACGCCGTGGAGTGAATAGTAATCCGCGGTGGGGATCGGATCATATTTATGATCATGGCAACGCGCACAGGAAACGGTGAAGCCCATCAACCCTCGGGTGACAACATCAATCCGGTCATCAATAATTTCATCCTGCCGATCCAAAAAACGCCTGCCCAACGCCAGAAACCCCATGGCCGCCAAAGGCCGCTTATCTTCTCCGAGCTCAAGATGATCCGCCGCCAGTTGTTGGATCACAAATTGATTAAACGGCAAATCCTCATTGAACGCTCGCACCACATAATCCCGATAGGTGTAAGCGTAGGGATAAATTCGGTCACGCCCGCCAAACCGGTAGCCACGGGTATCCGAGTACCGCGCCACATCCAACCAATGCCGAGCCCAGCGCTCGCCGTAATGCGGCGAAGCCAGCAAACGATCAATTAACTTGGGCCAAGCCTCTGGGGTATCGTCCGCGACAAATTGCTGCACCTCGGCATATGTCGGCATCAAACCGGTTAAATCCATCGTAGCCCGTCGAATCAGCGTACGTCGATCGGCGCGTTTGGAAGGTTTCATATCCGCCAGTGTGAGCCGACGTAAGACGAATTGATCCACCGCATTCTGAGCCCATCCTGGATCGACCTTCGGCGGCACCGGATTGGCCACCGGTTGAAATGCCCAATGATCACGCACCTGCTGCGCGGTCGACAGCGGCGGAACAGGAGCCGCCTCGATCGACTGCATACCGATCAGCAGAAATATCAGGATCCAATTCATCGCTCGATTCTATTCAGTTCTTTAATAATCGACCAACAGATTCAGCTGCCCGGCCGGCGGCCCCACGCTCACCCAGTGAATCAGCAATCACATCCAATTCCTCGCGCAGTTCCAAACGTCGCCCAACATCATCCAAAAAACGGTTGGCTTCACGGGCAAGGTTTTCCTCATTAGCCTCTCGTTGGATGAATTCCGGGAACACTTCACGACCGGCCAGCACATTAGGCATGGCGATGTGCTTCACTTTGACAAACAACCGGCCCAGGAGATAGGTGATCCAGGAAGTTTTGTAGAGAACTACCGTAGGCACGCGAAACCAGGCGCATTCGAGTGTGACAGTGCCGGAGGATGCGATGGCTACATCGGCTTCCGTCAACGCTTGGTGCAATCCGCCAATTCGCAGGTCCCAATCGGCCACTTCCGGCACCAGCAGCTTAGCTTGCGCCGCGAGTGATTCATTGGATAAAACCATCATGGGCTCCGCATCCACCGCCGCAACCGCCCGGGCCATCACTGGCAAATGCCGGCTGATTTCTTTCGTGCGACTTCCCGGCAATAATAACAGTTTGCGCGGTCGTTGCTGGGATTTGGGATCCCGAAATTCCAAGTCAGGATAACGATCCACCAAAGGATGCCCGACGAAATCGACCGGCAATTCCGGCGCTCGCTCGGCATACCACACTTTTTCAAACGGAAAGATCGCCAGTAACTGATCGACGTCCGCAGCGATTTGATGCACACGACTCTCATGCCAAGCCCAGAGTTGTGGGCTGATGTAATAAATAATCTTTGGTTGCCAATCCCCGCCCGCTGTCGCTTTGCGCAGCGCGCGCACAAAACGAAGGTTAAAGCCAGGGTTATCAATGCAGATCACAGCGTCCGGTTTCCGATCCAATGCGAGTTGTAGGAGTTGATCAAAAAACCCCTTAAATTTGCCGTAGTTGCGAATGGCTTCCCAAATTCCAATCACCGCGTGCTCGGTCAGATCAATTTCCAACTCCACGCCAGCCGATTTCATTTTAGGCCCGCCCGCACCAAAGGGTTCCACCGTCTGCCCTGCCTGCCGCATGGCTTCCAGTAACTCAACCGCCAGCGTGTCGCCGCTGGTTTCGCCAACCATGAACATCACGCTGCTCATGAAGCTTCCAGTGCCTGAATCTGCCGTGTGATTTCCAACGCCACCTCCAACGCTTGCCGGCCAGCCTCGCCGCTAACCTTTGGGGTTTGCCGTTCGCGAACGCATTCCACGAAATGTTGCAGCTCCAATTTTAAGGGTTCATCCTTGGCAATGGGGACCGGCTCGCGCACGACCTTTTTGCCGCCGAACTCACTCACAATAGCGCTGTCTTTGGCGTGCAGCAGTTTCTGCCACAAGCTTGATTCTTCCGAGTCTTCCGCGGCAATCCGATAAATATAACCCTCCTGTTTCTGATAATCGAGCGACACATAACTGGTCGTCTCACCGCCGCTGAACACGCGAATCTTTCGCATGCGTTCGGGGCTGACTCGGCTGACCGTTAGATTCGCCACGCACCCATTTTCAAACTTCAACCGCGCATTGGCAATATCCTCGCTCGCGCTCAATACCTGTACGCCAACACCATCCACCTCTTTCACCGGTGAACCCACAAACGCCAACACGATGTCCAGATCGTGAATCATCAAATCGAGCACCACGCCAATATCCATGCTGCGTGCCGGGTACGGCGACAAACGGTGGGTCTCAATAAAACGCGGCTCTTTGGCCACGGTTTGCAGGTAATCGAAGACCGGATTGAAGCGTTCCACATGGCCCACCTGCAACACGCGATCGTGTTCCTGGGCCAACTGCACCAATTCGGCCGCCTGCTCAGCCTCGTCGGTGATTGGCTTTTCCACCAACACATGCCGGCCGGATTTGAGAAATCGGCTAGCCAGTTCATGATGCGTCACCGTTGGCGTCACGATGCTCACCCCCTCGGCCTGTTCCAGGACGGCTTCCATGGATTCCAGTACTCGAACGCCATTCTTATCGGCTATCTCCTGGGCGCGCTCGACATTGGGATCATACAACCCCACGAACTCCACATCACCCGCCTCAGCCATTTCGGCATAAATCCGGGCATGATGTTGGCCTAAGCCCCCGACCCCCAATACGGCCACTTTCACTACATCCGACACGCCGGCGAGGTTCGCCATTCTGGCCACTCGGTTCAAGGTTAACCTTGAACGCCTGCCCGCAACCCGTACGCTGCGCGCGTGAGAATCACCGTGCTTGGCCCCGGCGCTTGGGGCACTGCTTTGGCCAAGATCGCTCATGAGGGCGGTCATGCGGTGACACTATGGGGTCGGCCTGAGCGCCTGTCTGCCATCGGTGCGGCCAATGAAAACTCCCAATATCTACCAGGCATCGCGCTGCCCGCTGATTGGACGCTGGAACCCAATCTTTCCGCCGCGCTTTCCGGCGCCGAGGGGATCATTCTCGCGATTCCGTCACGTTCCTTCAGCGAGATTACCGGGCAACTCGGGAAGTTCAGAGGCATTGCCGTATCGGTCACCAAAGGAATTGAGCACGAAACCGGCCGGACCATGGGAGGCCTCATTGAGGCCGACGTTCCTAACGCGACACCCGTTGCGCTGTCCGGACCCTCTCTAGCTGCCGAAGTAGCTCGCGGCATTCCCACCGCTCTGGTGTGCGCCAGCGAAAACGAAGCCGCCGCCAAGACAGTTCAAGATTGGTTTCACCGCCCCACCCTCCGCATGTATACGAGTACGGATGTCCTCGGGGTGGAACTGGGCGGTGCCTTAAAAAATATCATGGCCATTGCCGCGGGGGTTTGTGATGGCCTGCAATTGGGCGACAACGCCAAGGCCGCTCTAATCACCCGTGGCCTCAATGAAATGCGCCGACTCGGCTCGGCTGCCGGCGCCTTACCGGAAACGTTTTCCGGTTTAAGCGGCATGGGTGATTTAACGGTAACCTGCTTTTCCCAGCAAAGCCGCAACCGGACCTTGGGCGAACGTATCGCTCGCGGTGAATCGTTGGAAACCGTATTAGCCTCAGCGACCGCCGAAGGTTATCCAACGGCGCGGTCGGCCAAAGCATTGGCAGCGCGGCTGAATGTACCCACCCCCATCATCGATGAAGTGTACGCCATGCTCTATGAAGCGAAAGACGTTCATCAATCGGTGAACGATCTGCTCACCCGGAATCCGCGGCCGGAAGCTTAAAGCCGTTCGTCGATCAACGCCATCAGGTCAGCATACTCTTCCACCGCCGGATACTGAGGGAACTCCGCCTTCACATTATCTGGCGAACGAAACAGAATCCCATGATCGGCCGCCCCAAGCATGGTCGTGTCATTATACGAATCCCCTGCAGCAATAACCTTGAAGTTCAATGACCGAAAAGCTTCAACACTTTTGCGCTTCTGATCCAGCTGCCGTAGGCAATAGTTCTCCACCACATCCTGCTCCACTTCGAGGTGATGGCAAAAAATAACTGGCCAATCGAGTTGACGCATCAGCGGCGTGGCAAATTGCAGAAAAGTATCCGATAAAATCACTACCTGCGTTTTTGCCCGCAACGCATCCAGAAACTGTTTCGCCCCATCTAACGGTGCTAGGCCACCTATCACATTCTGGATGTCTGATAATTTGAAATTATTCTCTTTGAGAATGCCCAAACGATATTGCATCAGCACATCGTAATCAGGCTCATCGCGAGTTGTACGCCGTAAAGCTTCAATGCCTGTTTTTTCAGCGAAGGCTATCCAGATTTCCGGAACCAAAACACCCTCTAGATCTAATGTCACAATTGTCTGTTGCACGAGGGCGCACTCCTATAGGACACGAAAAGTTGTGTCGAGTTATAAACACCTCACTCAACCGTAACTATTGAATTCAGCCCTCCCATCCCATTATCAATTTGCCCTGAGGAACTCGGATCATTAAGCCACATACCATCTACTTTGAATCGATATTGATGGTCTCCGCGGGGCAGCTTAAGAGTAGCTTTCCACAACCCGCTTTTAAGTCTCCTCAAACGCCGAGCCTTAGACTCCCATTCAGTAAAATCCCCGCAAATCACCACTTCTTCTGCCGAGGGTGCTTTGAGTTCGAAGCTAGTG
>WTHG01000343.1 GCA_011523245.1 Verrucomicrobiales bacterium
CTGCTCGGTAAGCTCTCGAGGGATAAGATCATTTATTGCCACTGCGTCTCGGGCGGACGCGTTATGCCGGCTTCGAGGATTCTGCACCAACAGGGCTACGATGTGCGTCCGCTCAAGCCGGGCTACGACGATCTGGTTGAGGCTGGGTTCGAGGACGTTGAGTAGCATTAAATTTAATCCACTGCCTCGGCAGTGGGTGTCGTCGTCGTCATCGTCGCCAATCCGTTGGCGGAGGGGGCGGCGGCGGCGAT
Organism: Verrucomicrobiales bacterium; assembly: GCA_011523245.1. GTDB lineage: Bacteria > Verrucomicrobiota > Verrucomicrobiia > Limisphaerales > UBA1100 > UBA1100. Next base: position 252 of record WTHG01000343.1, read on the forward strand.
TTTTTGACGTGATTACATTGGAACCCGTTTCCTGAATACGTATCCTGCCGCGTGCCTGTGAAACGTCAGCCGATCGCCTTGACCCTTGCCGGAGTGGATTCCAGCGGTGGGGCCGGTGTGGCGGTGGATTTGTCGACCTTCAACGCCTTGGGCGTGCGAGGTAAATGCGTCGTCACCGCTGTGACCGCGCAATCAAGCAAGGCCGTTTGGGGCGTGCAAGGAACGCGGCCAATCATCATTACCGCGCAATTGGAAGCCGCCTTTAGTGAGTGCCCGCCTCAAGTGGCCAAGTGCGGTATGCTGTATTCGGGCGGCGTGGTGGAGGCAATAGCGGAGTTTTGGGGCCGCCGCCGTACGCCGTTGGTGGTTGATCCGGTGCTGGCGACTTCCAGTGGGAAGTCATTGCTTAATCCAGCGGGGTTGCGGGCACTGAAGCGGCGATTGTTGCCGTTGGCCAACGTGGTGACGCCCAATGTTCCCGAAGCGGAGGCCTTGGCCGGAATGTTCATTAAATCACCCGAAGACATGCGCCAAGCTGCCCGCGCGATTCATGAAATGTACGGATGCGCCGCGGTCATCACGGGGGGGCATTTACGCGGGAAGGAGATTTTTGAGGTGATGTACGATGGCTTTGATGAATATCAATGCATTACTCCACGCTTACGCGGTGGGCCATGGCGCGGTACGGGCTGTCGGTTTGCCTCCGCCGTAACGTCGGAACTGGCCAAGAACAATTCCCTACCGTCCGCCGTGCGCAAGGCCACTAAATGGGTCAGCGCCGAGCTCGCAAAGTTAAAGGGCGGTTCTCGCAGTACTCGCTAGACACGCCCTTGATTTGCCCGCAGTCTGCCGCTGTGAGAATCGGACTGATTTTCAATCCCACTGCTCAAGGCGACAAGGCGCGGTTTCTCCAGCAGCAGCTGGATGAGATCCGTGACGAATGCGTGCTGATGCCGACGGAAGGGCCGGGGCATGCGGAAGTGTTGGCAGAGGAGGCGGTGGCCAGTGGTTGCGAGGTGGTTGTGGCTGCGGGCGGGGATGGTACGATTCAGGAAGTGAGCAACGGATTGGTCCGTCATCCCGAGGGATTGGAGCGATCGGCATTGGCTGTGTTGCCGTTGGGTACCGTGAATGTGCTGGCACGTGAGTTGCGCATCCCTTTGGATTTTGATTCGGCTTGGCGCGTGATTCAGCAGGGCGCGACGAGTCGGGTGGATTTACCTTGGATCGATTTCCAGAAGGAAGGTCAGGTGACACGCCGATGTTTCCCGGCGCTGGCCGGTGCGGGTATGGATGCTCGGGCCTGCGAGTTGGTGCAGTGGGAAACAAAAAAAATGTCCGGCCAATTTGCTTATCTATTGGCCGGACTGCAGACGCTCCGGGAGGACTTGCCCACCTTTACCGTGCAGACCCCAGAGAAAGTAGTGCCCAGCGCGGATTTAGTGATGTTCGGGAATGGTCACATGTATGGCGGACCGTTTGATATCTTTCCACATGCGAGTTTGGTGGATGGCAAGCTGGACGCCATCGTGATGGAGCGGGTGGCTGCTTGGCGGTTTCCGGAGTACACGCAGGCCATTCTCACTGGCAATTTGCCGGACCTGGAAGGGGTGCATTATCTGCAAAGTGCGGAGTTTGAATTGATCCCCCACGAAAACCGTCGTGTGCCGGTCCAGCTCGATGGGGATACGATGGGGGAATTGCCCGGAAAAATCACCGTGGAGCCGCTGGCCCTGCGCATGGTGTTGCCGGCGAAGGAATAGGCCAAAAATAACGCAAAAGAGGTCTTGCATTCTTTTACGGGCTTGGTAAATTCCCGCCCCTTTTCACGGGTTAAGGTCGCAAACGGCCGCCTGAATGGATTTTTTGTCATGGCAGTAAAGTTGAGATTGAAACGAGTCGGCGCCCGCAACACGCCGGCGTATCGCATTGTGGCGACCGATGGACGTAATCGGCGTGATGGACGTCCCAAGGAAGAGTTGGGCACTTACGAGCCGCTCTCCAAAAACGAGCCGAACTTCGCGATTAATCTCGAGCGCGCCGAGTATTGGCTGAGCGTGGGTGCCCAGCCGAGCGACACTGTGCGAAGCTTTATCCGCAAAGCCCGACGCGCCTCCAAGGCCGACGCCTAACCCCGCGACGCGGAATTTGTCATGCAGGAATTTGTGGAATATGTGGTCAAGGGCTTGGTAGACCAGCCCGACGCAGTGACCGTGACTGAGGTGGAACGCGAAAGCTCCACCGTTTACGAACTGCGCATGGACCCGGATGATGTGGCCAAGGTGATTGGGCGACGGGGCGTGACGATTAACGCCATCCGCTCGCTGCTCCAGGCCGGCGCAGCCAAGAAGGGTATGCGCTGCGGGTTGGAGATCATCGAGGACGAAGACTGAATTTCACGCGCCGCAAACGCGTGACCCTGCCATGAAGGTAGACGTGCTCACGCTGTTTCCCGCGATGTTTGCGGGGCCGATGGATGAAAGCATCCTGAAGCGCGCGCAGGACACCGGCCGGCTCGAGCTGGCCGTGCATAATTTACGGGATTGGACCCACGATCGTTACCGCAAGGTGGACGACGAACCCTACGGCGGAGGCCCGGGGATGGTGCTCAGGCCCGAACCGATCTTTGAGGCAATTGAGGAACTGACGGAAGACACCACGCAGGTGGTGATGCTTTGCCCGCAGGGCGAGCCCTTCCGGCAAGCCAAGGCGAGGGAACTGGCCCGGCACGACCACTTGCTGCTGCTGTGCGGTAGTTACGAGGGTTTTGATGAGCGCGTACGCTCGCTGGTGCATCATGAACTGAGCATAGGTGACTATGTTCTCACCAACGGCGCGTTACCCGCCATGGTGGTGATCGATGCGGTCACCCGACTCCTGCCCGGAGTGCTGGGGGATGACGCCAGCAGTGCTGAGGAAAGTTTCAGCGAAGCGTCGCTGGAATATCCCCAGTACACACGCCCGGCAGAGTATCGCGGCTTGAAAGTGCCCGAGGTGCTCCTGAGTGGCAACCACGCTGCCGTGGAGGCATGGCGACGGAAACAGGCGGCCCACCGTACGGCCGAACGCCGCCCGGATTTGCTGAAAGACAACAACGATAATTTAAACGACGGAACAAAAAATGAGCCAGGCACTGTTTGATAAAATTGAATCGGAACAACTTCGCGCGAAACCTTTAAAATTCAAGGTGGGCGACATCGTGAAGGTGCACACCAAGGTGAAAGAAGGTGGTAAAGAGCGTGTGCAGGTATTTCAGGGCATCGTGCTGAGCATCCGCGGGCGCGGCCTGAGCTCCACCTTTACCGTGCGCCGCATCAGCTACGGCGAAGGCGTGGAGAAAATTTTCCCGGTGAACAGTCCGAACGTGGAAAAAGTGGAAGTGGAGCGCGCTGGCAAGGTGCGCCGTGCCAAGCTAAACTACCTCCGCAAGCGCATCGGCAAACGCGCCACGCTTGTGCCGGAAGACAGGGAGCGCGACTTGGACAAGGTCGAGCCCCTACGCTAAATACTGGAAAGTAGGCACTTTACGACGCGAGGCTTTCGAGCCTCGCGTTTTTTTTGTGCCGCAGGCAAAAACAACGCCGTGGTTCTGTCGGATCGATTTGTCATTGAGCGCGAGCATTACGCACAAGACCTACGTGGGCTGGCTGGCGTGGATGAAGCTGGCCGCGGCCCTTTGGCGGGGCCCGTGGTTGCGGCTGCAGTCGTGCTGCCGGAGGCTTGGGCGCGCGAAGGGATTCCGGAACCCCTGAGGCGCCTGAACGATTCCAAGCAACTTAGTGAGTCCGTGCGGGAGGAATTGTATGAGGCAATTCAGGTTAGTGACGCCATTGTCTCGGCCGTGTCCGTAGTCGAGGCGTCGGTGATTGATGAGATCAATATTCTTCAGGCGACGCACCGCGCTATGAATGAAGCCCTCGCCGGCTTGGAGCCGCCTGCGGAGCATGCCCTTGTCGATGGACGCCCTGTGCCTTCCCTAATTCTTCCGCAAACAGCCGTTGTGAAGGGAGACGCCAAGAGTTTCTCCATAGCCGCCGCCAGTATTTTGGCAAAGGTGACGCGCGACCGAATTATGGTGCAGTATGATGAAAAATTTCCCGGCTATGGTTTCGCTGGTCACAAAGGCTATGGTACCAAGGCGCATCTGCTTGCGATTGAAGAACTTGGAGCGTGCCCGATCCACCGAATGAGTTTTGCTCCCCTAAAAGATAATCAGCCCGATCTGTTTGATTAACCGGTTCCTCTTGCGCTGTTCTATAAAAAGCGTATCTTTAACACATGGTCTGGGGCGGAGGATTTTCGGGTTGGTTACGTCAAAATCAGCCGGAACATTTGCGCCTGGGCCGTTTAGGGGAGCGGGCGGCCAAGCGTCATTTGAAGCAGGCCGGCTTAAAGTTTCTTTACGCCAATTTCAAGGGAGAGCAGGGTGAGATCGATCTGGTGTTTCGTGAAGGTAAGGTGTTGGTGTTTGTGGAGGTGAAAGCACGTTCCTCAGAATCCTGGACCCGGCCGGCGGCGGCGGTGAATGCCGCCAAGCAGCGACGGATCGTGGCGACGGCCCGGGAATATTTGCGGATGTTGCCCGATGGAGAGGTGCCGATCCGTTTTGATATTGTCGAGGTGCTGCATGATGAAGGGCGGGTGGGGGAAGTGCGACATCAACCCAATGCATTTGCCCCCGCGCGTTCGCACCGTTAGATTGCGCGCGTGCCGGAACTGCCTGAAGTCGAAATTCTTGTGCGTCATCTGAACCCCGTCCTGCGAGGCCGCACTATTCGAGAAGCCGTTGTGCACCGGGCCAAAAGTGTCCGGCCCGATACGGCGGAACGATTTGTCGCCGGGATGGTAAGAGCTAAAATCCTGCAGGTGCGGCGCCGGGCGAAATATTTACTCTTCGATCTGGAGACGCGTTCCAAAACTCCAACGCTCTTGTTGGGGCACCTGGGTATGACCGGCCGGATGTATGTCCAGCCGGCCCGAGCGTCACTGCCAAAGCATGCGGCAGTGAGTCTGAGGTTGAATCGGGGCGTGTTTGTCTTTGAAGACACGCGATATTTTGGCCGGATGACCTTGGATGCCTCGTCTCTGGAAAAACTGGGGCCGGAACCGTTGTGCGATCAATTCAATGGCCACGTGTTACATAAAGGGCTGCGCAAGTGTTCCCAGCCCATTAAAACCAAGCTGCTGGATCAGGGGCTATTGGCCGGGGTGGGGAATATCTACGCCAGTGAAGCCCTGTGGCATGCTAGGATCTCGCCCCGCAAACTCTCTCGCCGCCTCTCCAGCACACAGTGCGACCGGTTAGCCGAATGCATTCGGGCAGTCTTAAGGAAGGCAATTGAAGCCGGTAGCACCATGCCGTTGGATTTTTCCGGCGGCGGGACAGGCGATGGCCTGTTTTACTACGGCAGCACCTCGGAAACGGTGGGACATGAGGAAAATCTCAATGTTTACGACCGCGAAGGGGAACCCTGCTCACGTTGCAAAGGAATGATTCGCCGGATTGTACAGGCCAACCGAAGCACATTTTATTGTCCGCAATGTCAACGGGGCTGAGACAGATTGCGCCCTTCAAAACGGTTTGACGTAGCCCCGACTCTCCGGTAGTTTCCCGCTCTCTCTGAGTTCCAGAGTAGCTCAATGGTAGAGCATGCGGCTGTTAACCGCAGGGTTGTAGGTTCGAGTCCTACCTCTGGAGCCATTT
>WTHG01000487.1 GCA_011523245.1 Verrucomicrobiales bacterium
GTCTGCAAATGGGGGGCGACGCGGTGTTGATTGCGCAGTTTAGCCTCAAGATGATGGGCGCGGGATTGATCACGCTTGTGGTCAGTGTGGGAGTGATGCTGTTGATCATCTCGGGCGTTTGGGGGGGGCGCGCTGCGTATTGGGCATGGGTGGTGTGTAGCCTGTTGTTGGCGGTGGATTTCGGCCGGGCTCATTCGCGGTATTTAGTGCATGAAAACTACGTGGAAAAATATGAAACCAACGCGGTATTAGATGTCTTGGCCGCGGCACCTCATCAGCAGCGGGTGAAGATTTTTCCGGGTCAGTTTGCGGCGCGTTTGGCGCAAAGTGAACTGATGCTGTTGCAGCAGCAACTGCAGGATACCAACCGGACAGACCAACTGCAGATTCAACTGCAGATGCAAAACTTGATACAGCAGTTTCAACAAGTGCAGTTGCTAAACAACGTGTACAATGTGTTATGGGCGCAGCATCATTTTCCTTATTATCAGATTCAATCGACGGATATCATTCAGCAACCACGCATGGCGGCCGACAATCGTGCTTATCGTGAGGCGTTGGCGGCCGATGCCCTAAGGTTGTGCGAATTGACCAGTTCTCGATACTTGCTCGGCTTGGGACGCGGCGGAGCGGCGCATTTGGATTCCTTTTACGGTCAGGAAGGCGTGTTTGCTGAACGCCTGTATTTTGACTTGAGACCGAAGCAGCCGGGGCAGTATGTGCAGGCAACTGCCTTAACCAACGGGCCGTTGGCGTTGATCGATTTCAAGAGAGCGTTACCCCGCGCCGGTTTGTATGCCCATTGGCGCAGTGGGATGGAGGATGGGGAGGTGTTGGCGACTTTGCCGCAGAAGACTTGGGATCCGCATCGAGAGGTTTTGATCTCGGAAACAATTCCGGCGCCGGAAAGCCAGGAAGGGAATGCCACGGTGGTGCCGGCTCAATATGAATCGTATGATCCCAAACGCATTGTTTTGAAAACCCGGTCGGACACCTCGACTGTGTTGTTGTTAAACGACAAGCATCATCCGGCCTGGCGCGTGACAGTCGATGGAAAGCCGGCGGAGTTGTTGCGGGCCAATTACCTGATGCGCGGTGTTCATTTGCCGGCCGGTGCGCACACGGTGGAGTTCCTGTTTGCACCCAGCGAAGGCAGTATTCGCGTGAGCCTGGCCGGGTTCGGCTTGGGCGCTTTGGTGGTGGGCTTGCTGATTTGGGGGCCGCGCCGGAAAGATCGGGGCAAGGATTCTACAGACCCGTCGGATGATCCAGAAACGTCCACGGCAGGCGATACTTCTTCGCCAGATGAGCCGAAAGCGCCTTCACGCCAAACGTCTCGGTCGCGTAGTGGCCGCCGTAAAAAACGTTAATCCCCAGTTCCTCGGCCAGCGCGGCGGTCCAGTGCGCGCCTTCTCCGGTAATGAAAGTGTCCACGCCCTCGGCAGCGGCCTTGGCCAGACTACCGCCGGCGCCGCCGGTGACGATCCCGATTTTCCGGCAGACGCTCGGGCCGCCCTTGATCTTGACGGGCGGCGCGCCTAGCACGGTTTTTAATCGGCTGCCCAGAATGTCGCGGCACAGTCGGGTGGAGGTGCGCAGACCGATGAATTGGCCGCGTTCTTCAAAGAAGGGTTTGGGCTTCGTAAACTTCAGAGCCTTGAGCAGGCCGGCATTGTTGCCGAGGCGCGGGTGGAGATCCAGTGGCAGGTGTGCGCTGTAGACGGCAAGGTTGTGCTCCACGAGTTCGCCGATGAGTTCGCGCTTCTTGCCCGTCCATGGTTGTTGCGGGCTCCAAAACAGGCCATGATGGACGACCAATAAGTCGGCCTTGGCCTCGATGGCCTTGTGAACGGTGGCAAGGGAGGCATCCACGGCGGCTGCGATGCGGCTGACCTGGCCATTGTTTTCGACCTGCAATCCGTTCACGGCGCCGTCGTAATCGGCGATTTCATCAATCTTCAAGGTGCGATCGCAGTGCCGCACAATATCCTGGAGCATTGCCTTGGGCATGCGGATAGGAAACCCATGACACGGTCTTTTGGCAATGACCGTCTTGTAAATTGCGCGGAGGGGCTCCTATGATGCGCGCTTTCATGAACCCACCGGAAAATGAATGGAGTATTGGGCAGGCGCGCGAGATGTACCACATCGACCGTTGGGGTGCGGGGTATTATGACATCAACACGGCGGGGCGCGTGGTGGCCAAGCCTTTGCCGGGAGATGACACGGCCGTGGAATTATCCGCCGTCACCGCCGCAGCGCAGAAACGCGATCTGGACGGGCCGTTGTTGATTCGGTTTCAGGATATTCTTCGGCATCGCGTGAAGAGTTTGTGTACGGCGTTCGATGAGGCGATTGCCCGCAATGGCTACGAGGGACGGTATCGCGGAGTCTTTCCCATCAAGGTGAATGAATTGCGCGAGGTCGTGGAGGAGGTGGTGGATGCTGGAGCGGATCATGAGTTTGGCCTGGAGGTGGGCAGTAAAGCGGAGCTATTCGCCGCGCTGGCGCTCCAAGATATGCCGAATGCCCTGTTGATTTGCAACGGCTACAAGGACGCCGATTTTATCCGCACCGCGCTCACCGGTACGCGGCTGGGTAAGCAGGTGATTTTGGTGATCGAGAAACTCGATGAGCTGGATCAGATCCTACGCGTGGCCAAGAGCGAAGGCGTGCAGCCGCAACTGGGTATTCGCCTGCGGTTACTGAGCCGTAGCAAGGGCAAGTGGGCGGACAGCGGCGGGGAGGATGCAAAGTTTGGCTTGAATACCGCGCAATTGATGGCCGCACTGGAGCGCCTGCGGGCGGAGGGCTGGGAGGAATCGTTGCGCCTGCTGCATTCCCACATCGGCTCGCAGGTGCCGGATATTCTCACCGTGCGCAAGGCGGTGCAGGAGGCGGCGCGGTTTTATGCCAAGGTGCGCAAGGAAGGGTTTCCTGTGGAGTATCTGGATGTCGGCGGCGGGTTGGCGGTGGATTACGACGGGAGCCGCGCGGCGTTTGAAAGTTCGGCCAATTATTCTCTGCGCGAGTACACGGATGATCTGGTGCAGACCATCGGGGAGGTTTGCGGAGAGGAGGAGGTAATGCATCCGAATATCGTGAGCGAAAGCGGGCGCGCGATTGCGGCGCATCACAGTGTGCTGGTGGTGCAGGTGTTTGGCGCAAACAGCAAGGCGCAGCGGACGCGCTTCAAATATGGAGCGGAGGAACATCCGCTGGTGCAGACGCTTTTGAAAATCCGCCGCAACATTCGTCGGTCCAGTAAACTAACAGCCTATCACAACGCCCTTAACTGCAAGGAGGACGCCCATAACATGTTCACCCTCGGCGTGCTGGAGCTGGAGGTGAAGGCCAAAGTGGAGACATTGTACTGGGAGATTTGCGATCGGGTACTATCCCATTTCCGCCAATCCGAAGGCCATGTGCCTGAGGAGATTGCGACTCTGGAAGATCAAATGAGTGACCAGTATGTCTGCAATTTTTCATTATTTCAAAGCCTGTTGGATCATTGGGCAATCGGACAGTTGTTTCCGATTATGCCGCTGCAACGGCTGAACGAACGGCCCACTCGTGAGGCAACTTTGGCGGATATTACATGCGATTCGGACGGGGCCGTGCGGCAGTTTATTGATTTGGACGGAACGCGCGACACCTTGCCATTGCATGCACTTAAGCCTTCCGACCGGACGACTGAGCCCTATTACCTCGGTATTTTCCTGGTGGGCGCTTATCAGGATGTGATGGGTGATCTACATAATCTGTTTGGGCGCGTGAACGAGATGCATGTGTTTCTCGATTCTGATGAACCCGATGGCTATTACATCGAGGAAACCGTGCGGGGGCATTCGATTTGCGACTCCCTGACCACCATGCAGTATGATCGGCGGGAATTGATGCGCCAAATGAAGCGCCAGATCGATGCGGCCATCAAGGCAGACCGTGTTCGGCCCTCAGTGGGCATGCAGATATTGCGCGATTACGAACGCGGGCTGGACGATTACACCTATCTGTCGTTCTAATGGCGCATGGCCGAGCCGCCCCCCTTGCACCCCGACCTGATGCCTTCCCTGCGCCAACTGGTGCGTGGACTGGAACTACTATTCTGGTCGCTGCCTTTTGCGTTGTTGGTGTGCGTGCAAGAAATACTGGCACCGGCCTGGGAATCCTGGGGCATCATGCCATTGCTTCTTTCCATGAGCCTGATGTGGCTGGGTGCTTCGCGGCTCAAACATTTTCAGCCTCAGGAAGGTGTTTGGCAAAGTGCCGTGAAAATCACCGAGATCCTGGCGCTGGTGATGGTGGGGTTGGCACCATTTCTACACTGGATTCAGACTCTACCGGAAGTGCCGGTCACTGCATACACAGCTGGGCAAAAGCATATCATTTATTCGACGATTATTTTTTGCGCGGCCGGCATTATGTTTCTGCTGAACCTGAATCATGTGCTCACGCGGCTGGGAGCGATGTTGCCCGACCCCATTCTACGGGCGGACATTAAGCTCTTTGTGACATTGAACTTCATTTTGTTTTTCCCGTTGCTTGCGGCCATGTGGTGTGTGCGCTTGAGCCAAGAACTATTTGGATTATTTTATCAAAAAGCGCCGGGGTTGGCGGATTTCTTTGGCAGTGCCGCGGGGTTGGAAGGGGCCTTGCAGGGTTCGGTGTTGTGGCTGGCGACGCTGATTATTGCCACTACCATGACCATGATGTGGAAGGCCAAGGAAGCGGTGCTGGGGGGTGTTTTCAGTCTCGAGCCGGCACCTTTGCCAGACAAGGAAACGGAGTTGAATTCTGGGCCGGATGAGGATGAAACCCGAATTGTGCCGGTAACCGATTCCATGGATTCGAATGAGGACGAGGATACTACCGCCAAGCCGGTGGATCCCTCGTTGAACTAACTAAGCCGCGGCCGCCGGGGCGTCGATGAGGGTGTACCAGTTGTCGCGTTGGCGGGGTTCGTAGCCGAGGTCGGCGATGAGGCGTTGCATGTCGGCGACGTCCATGCAGTAGACGGTGCCGGCCTTTGACACGACGTTTTCCTCGATCATGATGCTGCCCAAATCATTCGCGCCATGGCGCAGGGCGATCTGGCCAATCTCGCGGCCCTGTGTGACCCATGAGCTTTGGATGTTTTCGATGTTGTCGAGGTATATGCGCGCGAGTGCCTGCATGCGGAGGTACTCGTGCGAACCGACGGTGGGCGCCTTGAGCTTGGTGTTCTCGGCCTGAAAGGTCCACGCGATGAAGGCGGTGAAGCCGCCGGTATCATCCTGCTGCACGCGCACGCGGTCGAGGTGTTCGATGCGTTCCTCCACGGTTTCCACGTGGCCAAACATCATGGTGGCGGTGGTGGCAAGATTTTGCCGGTGAGCAATGGCCATCACCTCGAGCCAATCGTCGCTCATGGCTTTGAGGGGGGAAATTTTCTGGCGCACGCGGTCCACGAGGATTTCGCCGCCGCCGCCAGGAATGGAGCCGAGGCCGGCCGTGGCAAAGTCGCGCACGAGATCCTCCATCGGTTCATCAAACACCTCGCGGAAATGCACGAACTCGCTCGGGCTGAAGCCGTGCACGTTGAGGGTGGGAAATTTATCCCGGATGTGCGAAAGCAGGTCGAGGTACCATTGTTTGCTGAGTGAAGGATGATGCCCTCCCTGCATGAGGATTTGCGTGCCGCCAAGCGCGAGGGTTTCCTCGATCTTTTGGTCAATTTCGTCGTGCGTAATCACGTAGGCATCGGCCGCATTCTCGCGTCGCCAAAACGCGCAAAACTTGCAGTACACGTTGCAGACATTCGTGTAGTTGATATTGCGATCGATGCTGTAGGTGATGATCTCGTTGCCGCGGCCGTTGAAGGCGTTGGCTTTGGCTAGCTCCCGGCGTCGATGCGCTAGGGCGCCGAGAGTTTCCAGCGGTAAGC
>WTHG01000433.1 GCA_011523245.1 Verrucomicrobiales bacterium
ACCCGGTGCAGGCGCCGCGCCGCCGCTGAAATTGCCTCCACCCCCGCCGCCTTCGCCGCGAGAATCGAGAAATTGGAAATTCTCAAGAGTTACCCCCATCTTGCTACGCTTTTGACCGGTCTGTTTGTCTTCCCACTGGTCCAGCTTCAGCCGGCCTTCCACCATAATCGGGCGGCCCTTCTTAAGGTATTGACCGATCGTCTCGGCCTGACGCCCGAAGGCATCCACATCCACAAAAGTGGTTTCTTCCTGTTGCTGGCCATCCTGGTTCCGCCAGTGACGGTTGATGGCCATACCGAGTTTTGCGATGGCCGTCCCGCTGGAAGTATATCGCACTTCCGGGTCGCGGGTCAGGTTGCCCATCAGGATCACTTTATTATAGTTCGGCATGGCGAAAGGGGGGGTGAGTTAAGCGGATACCGGATCGGCCAAGGTGATTTGGGTGCGGAATACATCCTCGCGTTTGCGAAATGCTTCCCTAACTCCCTCCAGAGCACTGGCTTCCAACTCAAAATAGAGGCTCACGTAAAATCCGCCGCTATGTTTCTTATCAGTCACACGCGCAAAGGAGCGTCGATCAAGCTTCTGCTCGTTGGTCACTTTACCGCCGGCTTCCTTAATCAGTTCGCCAATGGCCTTAATGATATCGTCCACTGTAGCACCGCTGGTGTCCGTATCGAGGATGAACAAGCCTTCGTATTGTTTCACGTTATTTCTTTCTCAGTTATCTCGTTTGGGAAATCCAGTTTCCCGTTAAATTCATTCATCGCTTTCGCCGTACCATGCTGCAACCAGCATTCGGCCTGTTGGCGGACCCGCTGGAGCACTCGCTCCAAGTGTTCCACCTCATCCGCAGCAAACCGTCCAAGCACGTGCGCACTCATGTCACGCCCATCGGACGGACGACCAACCCCAATCCGCAACCGCGGATAATCCGCGGTGGCCAAGTGTTGTTCCACCGAACCGAGCCCGTTGTGGCCACCCGTGCCGCCTCCGGCTCGCAAACGGATTTGCCCAAAAGGCTGCTCAGTGTCGTCCACGATCACCAGCACTCGGGCGGGGGTGATTTTGTAGTAATCACTCACGGCCCCGACTGCTTCACCGCTGAGGTTCATAAACGTCTGCGGCTGGCAGAGGTGAAGGGCTTTCCCTTTCACCGTGGCCCGGCTCATGCGGGCCTTAAATTTTTTCTCATCCGACCACGTTCCGCCCCAAGCTGAGGCCAGTTCCTCCAAGACACGAAACCCGATGTTGTGCCGGGTGTGATCGTACTTCGTGCCCGGATTGCCTAGTCCAGCAATGAGATGAGCCTCGGCCATGGCTCATCCGATCGCCACTATTCGGCTGCCGCCTCTCCTTCGGCCTCGGAGTTATCCTCCTCGCCCTCTGTTGCCTCTTCCGCGGCCTTAGCCTTACCGGATACGCGGGGTTTGGAGATGGAAATCACAGGGTTGCTGGCGTTACCTAACAGCTCCACGCCTTCGGCTGTGGCCACATCACCCACGTGAAGGGTTTGGCCTATGTCCAATGCGGAAATATCCACTTCAATAGACTCAGGAAGTGTACTGGGCGTTCCCTTCACTTTAATGTAACGGAGCACATGCTCCAAGGTACCGCCACCGGTCTTCACACCCACGGCCTCGCCCACGGGCACGGTTGGCAAAGTCACGATCACGCTTTGGTCAGGTCTCACCTCCCGGAAATCTACATGGAGCGGTTTTCGGCTTACGGGATGATGCTGAACCTCCTGGACCAAGGCCAAACGTGTGCTGCCACCCACTTTCAAATCCAACAACACGGTGTCGGAGGAAGCGCTGCTCATGACGCTCTCGAAGGTTTTCTCATCCACTTCCACCAGCGGATTGTCCTCTTCTTCCCCACCGTATACAACGCCTGGGACGCGGCCCGCCTTACGAGAGGCCTTATTCCGGTTGCGCTTTTTGGTTTCGCGTGGCTGTACTTCTAATTCGACTGCGTTCATTATCCTATTCGTATCCCGTCAAACTCAAATAGCGAGGTCACCGAGGAATTCGTATGAATCCGCTTGATCGCCTCACCCAATAAACCCGCCACCGAACAGGTGGTGAGTTTCACCCCTTCGATTGGGGGGCGGGGAACAGTATCAGTCGTAATTAGTTCGTCAATGTTAGATTTGCGCAATCTTTTGATGCCCAAATCATTCAAAACTGCGTGGGAAACGACCGCAATAATGCGTTTGGCGCCCCGGCGCCGGAGAATTTTTGCCGCGGAAACCAACGTTCCGGCCGTTTCGGTGAGGTCATCCACCAAAACAACGGTTTTATCGCGAACTTTGCCGATCACCGAGACCGTTTCGATTTCCGTGTCGCTCATGCGCCGTTTGGCCACAATCGCCAGATCAGCGTGGAGCAGCTGGGAATAGGCGTGCGCCATCTTGATGCCGCCGACATCCGGGCTCACCACAGCGATCTGTTCGCCCAAATCCATGGTTTTGAGATATTCGAACATCACCGGGGCCGCATACAAGTGGTCCACCGGGATATCAAAGAAGCCCTGGATTTGTTGAGCATGGAGATCAACCGTCAGCACGCGGTTGGCGCCGGCACTAACCAATAGGTTGGCTACCAACTTAGCGCTGATGGGAACACGCGGCTGATCCTTACGATCCTGACGGGCGTAGCCATAGAAAGGCAACACAGCGGTGATCCGACTGGCACTGGCACGACGAAGAGCATCAATCATGATGAAGAGTTCCATCATGTTTTGGTTCACCGGCGGGCAAGTGCTCTGTACGATGTAGGTGTCCTCCCCGCGCACATTCTCCTCAATGCGGGCGAAGGTTTCGCCGTTAGGGAAGTCACGCAGCAGGACTCTTCCTAGGGGCACATCAATAGATTTGCAAATGGCCTCAGCCAAAGCTCGGTTGGATCTGCCCGCAAAGATTTTCACCGTCGAAATATATATAGGTTCGCTTCTGCGCGTGGGAACGGCCCTTTCCTAGCCCTCCCACATCGCAGCCGCCAGTAAAAAATCTGTTCTACGCAAAAAATGTTAGACCGCAGGTAAATCCTGATTGGCCTCGCCGTCAGCCGTCTGCTTCGTGCGGAAATCTTCGTAGGCCTTTTTGTACTCAGGATATTTGTTGCCGAGAATGGCCGTGGCGAGCAAAGCCGCGTTCTTGGCGCCGGGCTTACCGACCGCCAGAGTGCCGACCGGCACGCCGCCGGGCATTTGCACCATGGACAACAGTGAATCTAGGCCTTCCGTGCTCCAGGCCTTCATCGGCACGGCCAGCACCGGCACGGATGTAATAGCTGCAGTCACGCCGGCCAAATGGGCCGCGCCGCCAGCCGCGGCAATGATGACCTCCATGCCGTTTTCGGTGGAGGCATTCACCCAACGGTGTAACAGCTCCGGGGTACGGTGTGCTGAGATGACCTTAGCCTCATACGGAACGCCGAGGTCTTTAAGTTGCTTTGCACAGTTCTCCATCACGGACCAGTCTGAGTGACTGCCCATGATCACGCCAACCAGGGGTTTGGTTTCCTCGCTCATGATTCGGGCGGGAACCTAGCGAAGGCCGCCAGAGGCTTCAACCCCCAGTCATCAACAGCTTATCCACCCACCCCAATGGTCAGCGCCGGGGCCACGGTTTTGATCTGGCCAGCCTGCAGATTGAAGAGCTGCGTTAGCAGCATGAAGGTGCTCTTGCTCTCCAAATCATCGTCCGCAATGTAAAACCACGCCCCACGATACGGCACAGCCACAAACGCATTGGACGGCCGACTGCTGGACGAGCGCACCCGGAAAAGGCCGCCGGTCACTTCGTTCCAGTCAAACGCTTCACCTTCAGCCGATTCCGTCTGAGTTACCAACCCAGCCGCTCTGTGAGAAGGTGGCACCTCGGCGTTGTGCGAAAGATAGAACAGAATTCCCATCATCGAGCGCGTGCGCACGGCGAGGCCATCGTCCGGCCGATTCAGGAAATCGTTAGTCAACCGTAGCTGATCGCCCGCGTTCTGCACGCCAAGTAATTCCTTGAGCCGCGCTACGCGATCGGCCGCCGCCCCGGACTTGAGCTGCAGTACCAGATCGTGCCCCTCCTGCATGTGCCCCTCGGCATCCGGCTCACAAGGCGCCGCGCCCAGTTCCAGAGCATCAGCTACTTGAAGTTCGCGCAGGATCTCCGTCATTTCTGCAAACTGTTCGAAGCGTGGTTCACGCGTCGGCGTAGGGCCAGAAGCGTTGCTGGCGTTGTCCAATCCGTTCGCACGTTCCACACACACGCTGACCACCCGTTGCACGCTCCAGCCGCTTTGCGTCAGAATCAACACGGCCTCCAATGGCACAGGCGATAGAATTTGTTTCAAGAATTGATCTCCGCTTAAGGGAGAATACGAAATCGTTGGGGTCTCCTTATAGGTGATTCCAGCCGAGGGCGTCAGCGTGTCACCACCCCGAATGAGTTTCACACTCGCGCTCACATCGCTCTCAACCGACTGCTGCGTCGTCACGCTGGCCACACCTAAAAAGTACGGGTTGTCACGGTATTTCAAACGTACAAGGTTCAGCAGAAACTGTTCGTCGAGACTACGCGAGATAGCGTGGTTGTATTGCGGATGCGTTTGCTGCAGTGAAGTGGGTCCCACCGTGCGACAACCTAACGCCACGCACAACACGACCGCCAATAAAACGGTTTTAATTTGAATCATAACCGGCTCGCCCTCCCTGACGAAATCAGGGTGTAGCTTTACCAGCATTCTCCAAGGCATCCAAGACAATTTGAGGTGTCAACATCACCGGCAACACCTCTGGCTCGTTCTCGCCCGGAGAATAAACCAGCACCAGCGGCACGCCCGAACGGCGGTGCTTCTGCAGTACTTTGGTTATACGAGGATCTTTATTGGTGTAATCACCCGTCATCGCCACCACGTCGTGCTCCTTCAAGACGGCCCGCACGGATTCAATCTCGATGGAGGTTCGCTTGTTCGCCTTACAGGTAATGCACCAGTCCGCCGTGAAATCAATCAGCACTGGTTTACCCGCGTCTCGTGCCTCCTGCTCGGCTTCCGGGCTCCAAGCCATCCATTGAATGGAATCATCCCGTGTCTGGCGCCAGTCCAAACCCCATTCCATCGCCAAACCGTATCCGGAAAACAACAACACGCCACAAGCCACCAGCGGCTTCAGGCTTAAGGAAGCCGCGCGCTGTTTGAATTCCCCAAACACCCACGCCGCCAGTGCCACAAACACCAGCAGCACCCCCAGCCACAAGACTCCGCTCTTGCCGAACATCGGCCCGGTGAACGATAGAATCCATATACCGGCCGCCAACATCGGAAAGCCCATGATCATTTTAAAATGCACCATCCATTCGCCCGGTTTCGGCAGAAACTTGAGCCAATCCGGACGGAAGCTCAGGATCACATAAGGCGAGGCCAAACCGAAAGCCACCGCACTCATGGCCGCAATAATCGTCCCCTGCCCCTGCGTCAATGCCACGCCCATTGCTCCGGCCAGGAATGGTGCCGTGCAGGGCGTTGCCAATGCCGTAGCCAGTACGCCATTGAAGAAGGCTCCCATAAACCCTTCCCGGCTTGAAAGTTCACTGGCCTTGGTCACTGCGCTGCCGCCCAAGGTTACTTCAAACACTCCAAATAAATTTAACGCCACGAGAACCACCACGAGCAACAATACGAGGTTAAAGTACGGGTTTTGCATCTGCATCCCCCATGACGCCATTTGAGCACTGTTCTTGGCTGAGATCAAAACGCCAGCCAGCGCTAGAAACGACGCCCACACACCCAGCGCATAAGTCAGTCCAAGTTTGCGCACGCGCTCGGGCGATTCCTGACTTTGCTGAACGAATCCGAGAATCTTCATGGAAATCACCGGGAGCACGCACGGCATGATGTTCAGGATCAAGCCGCCTAAAAACGCG
>WTHG01000478.1:0-4493 GCA_011523245.1 Verrucomicrobiales bacterium
ATCTCGCCGAGCCTTTTTGGGGAGGTCGTGGATCAACTGCACGCAGCCACGCTCTTGCGGCGTTGGGAGGAAGGCGATTCCTTCTGGCAGCGGGTGGTGGTGGAGAAACCGTTCGGGCACGATTTGCAGAGCGCCCGCGTGCTGAATAATCATTTGCTGCGGCACGCGCGCGAGCGTCAGATCTTTCGCATCGACCATTATCTGGGCAAGGAGACGGTGCAGAACATCATGATGTTCCGGTTTTCGAATGCCATCTTCGAGCAGCTCTGGAGCCGCGAGGCGATTGAGCATGTGCAAATCACCGTCAGCGAAACCGTCGGCGTGGGCAGTCGCGGTGGATATTTCGAGGAAGCGGGCACAATGCGGGACATGATGCAGAATCATTTGCTGCAAATCCTGTCGCTGGTGGCCATGGAGCCGCCACCTTCCTTGGCCGCGGAGGATGTGCGCAGTGAGAAGGTGAAAGCGCTCAAATCCATTCGCGCCATGACACCCGAGAATGTCGCCCAACAGGTCGTGCGCGGCCAATACTTTGCCGGGACCGTGAACGGTGAAAACCGCAGCGGCTATCGGCAGGAGGATAAGGTGAACCCGGAGAGCAACGTGGAAACCTACGTGGCACTCAAGCTCTTCATTGATAACTGGCGCTGGAGCGGCGTGCCGTTTTATTTACGCACGGGCAAGAATCTCCCGCTGCGCGCCAGCGAGGTGCGAGTGCAGTTTCGTCCCACGCCCAATGTGCTGTTTGCCGCGCAGGGAGATTTGGATTTGCTGCCCAACGCCCTAACGCTTCGCCTGCAACCGGATGAAGGCATCTCGCTGCGGTTCAACGGCAAGGTGCCCGGTAACAGCATGAGCGCACGGCCTGTGCGCATGCATTTTGGGTACGACTCAGAATTCGGCGCTTATACCCCGGAGGCGTACGAACGGTTGTTGCTCGAGGCGATGGCCGGTGATGCCACGCTCTTTATCCGGCGCGACGAGGTGGAAACGGCTTGGCAAATTGTGGACGATATACGCGTGGCCTGGGGCGAGCAGCCTTTGACCAACCGCGAGTTTTATGCGGCCGGCACATGGGGGCCGATGGCCGCCGAAGATCTTTTGGCCCAGGACGGCTATACCTGGCATGATCCTCAACCCGCATCATGAGCTATACCCTTCATCAATTTGAGGATGCTGAAACACTGGCCACGGCAGCGGCCGAACGATGGCGCACAGTGTTGTTAGAACGCGATCGGGCCCGGACCTTCACTGTGGCGTTATCCGGCGGGCGCATTCCCAAGGCCTTGTATAAGGCCTTTGCCAGCTTGGCCGCGGACGATTCCTTGGAGGGCGTACATTTTTTCTGGGGCGACGAACGCGTTGTGCCGTCAACCGATCCGGAGAGTAATTTTCATTTGGCGGCTGTGCCGTTGTTTTTGGCGCTGAAGATTCCTGAAAGCCAAGTGCATCGTATGATTACCGAGCGCGATGAGAAATTTGCGGTGCAGCAGGCGGAAGCGGAAATTTGCCGAGTGGCGGAGCTGAACGATCAAGGCCAGCCGGCGTTGGACTTGGTGTTTCTCGGCATGGGCGAGGATGGGCATGTGGCGTCGCTTTTTCCCGGCGATACCGAGGCATTGGAAACGCGGACTGTGTATCGGGCGGTCACGGGCCCCAAGCCGCCGCCGCGCCGTATCACGCTGGGCTATCCGGCGTTGGCTGCCGCCCGGGAAGTGTGGGTACTGGCATCGGGCATGGGCAAGCAGGAGGCGTTGCAGGCTTCTCTGGAGCCCGCCGGCGACACCCCCTTGGCGCGCGTTTTGCAAAGTCGAACCAACACGGAGATTTTCACGGACTTTGATTTGGCGTAGCCTCCGCACATGGACGAAACGAAATCGGCCGAAACCAAATCACCCGAACGAGAATCCCGACTACGTAGTGTACTGAAGGGAATCAGTTGGCGTTTGCTCGCCACGACCGTCACGGGATTGACTGCGTTTATTTTGTCAAAGGACGTTTGGCTAGCTGTGAAAATCGCGATGATTGAGTTCCCCGCAAAGTTTATCATTTATTACGCGCACGAACGCGCGTGGGCAACTGTGCCGATGGGCTCAGTGCGGGCATGGTTTGGCTCTGGCGAAAAATGAAAACTTGGCTTGTCAGGTTTCTTTGCTTCATTGCCCCAATTGCTTTGGGCGCAAAACCAAACTTTCTCGTAATCGTCACCGATGATCAAAGGCCGGATACCATTGGGGCCTTGGGCAACCCACGCATTGAGACGCCGAATCTGGATTGGCTGGTGAAGCACGGGCAATCATGGTCGAACTTCGTTTGTTCCAATCCACTGTGTGTGCCGAGTCGGGCCGAGATTCTCACCGGTTGCACGGGGTTTCGTAACGGCGTGCTGGGCCTGGGCGGGGAGCGGATGGATCCGAAGCTCACCCTCTGGCCGACGGCAATGGCGGCCGGCGGGTATCACGCATGGTACTGCGGCAAGTGGATGAACGACGGCCAACCGATCACGCGGGGTTATCAGGAAACGCAGGCGTTGTTCAGCGCGGGCGGTGGCACATGGAAAAAAGAGCAAGTGATTCGTGGGCGCAAAGGCCGGCCCATTACCGGCTATCGCAACTGGACGTTTAAGGATGCGAAGGGCAAAGCGGATCTCGCCAAGGGTATCGGTCTCACGCCCTTGACCGATCGCCATATTGGTGACGGTGCCATGAGGTTTTTGAAACGCAAAACCGATCGGCCATTTTTTTTACACGTCAATTTCACCGGTCCGCATGATCCATTGATCTATCCGCCCGGTTACGAAAAAAAGTACACGGCGGCCAAGATGAAGTTGCCGGATAATTTCCTGCCGCAGCATCCCTTTGATCATGGTAACCTCACCGGTCGCGATGAAAAACTGCTGCCGTGGCCACGTACGCGCGAGGAGGTGTTGGAGGAGCTGGCGGTGTATTATGCAGTGGTGGATCATATCGATAGCCAGGTCGGCCGCATGCTGGATCAACTGCGCGCTGATGGCCGCCTGGCCAACACGGTGGTGATCTTCACCAGTGATCATGGTTTGGCACTGGGTAGTCACGGGTTGATGGGGAAACAGAATATGTACGATCACAGCATTCGGGTGCCATTTGTCATAGCTGGGCCGGGCGTAGTGCCAGGCCGACGTGTGCCGGCTTTTGGGTATTTACGTGATTTGTATCCCACCGTTTGCGAGATGGCGGGCATTGCGGTTCCAAATACAGTGGAGGGCCGGAGCCTGGCGAATATTCTGAAGGGACAGCAGCATAACGTGCATCCGTTTGCTGTCGGGTATTTCCGTAATGTGCAACGTATGATTTGGATGGAGGAATGGAAGCTGGTCTATTATCCAAAGCTGAATCGTACGCAGTTGTTTAACTTGGCGGACGATCCGGCCGAACTGAATGATTTGGCCCGTTCGCCGGTCCGGCAGGTGCGGCTGAACCGAATGCGCCGCAGTTTAAACCAGTGGTTTCACGATCAGGGCGATCCTCAATTTTTGCAGTGAGAATGGCGTTGTCTTCGGGCAATTAATGTGGTTTTTATAGGCAACGTCGGGCGCGGCCCGTTGCTTGCCATGATCAATCGTATTCTCGTTTGCCTCGATAAATCCACCTACACCGATGCGGCCATTGATTATGCCTGTTGGCTCGCCAAGCATCACGATGCCTCGCTGGAAGGATTGGTGGTATTGGATGTAGAGGGCATTGAACGGTCGGTGGGCGCCGTGCCGTTGGGAGCGATGAGGTTCGCCAAGACCAGCATTGCGGCCAAGGAGGAAGATTACCATCAGCTGATGGAAACGTTGCTGACAAAATTTTCTGAACGCTGCGAAGCGGCGGGCGTGCGGCATTCGGAATTTGAAATGCAGGGCGAACCGGCAGAAGCCATTTTGGAGGAGTCCAATTACTTTGATTGCGTGGTCGTAGGTTTGCGGACCTTCTTTACCTATGAAAGCGGTGCAGGTAAGGATGGAGAGTACGGCACGGCTGATGATGAACCGGGCGACTCACTGGAGAAGATTATGAAAGCCACACTGGCGCCGGTGTTTGCCGTGCCGCTGAACTGGCAGCCGGATGATCATTTTAGCGCGCTGATTGCGCACAACGGCAGTCCACATTCCATGCGCGCACTGCGGCAATTTGCAAGATTGTATGGTCGCACGCAGGTTTCCATTAGCCTGATGCACTGTGCAGACGAGATGGATCAATCATCGGAGATGCTCGCTAAATCTGCCAGTTTCCTTAAGGCGCACGGGTTCGCTAAAGTGGAAGTTCATACCGAATCAGAGGATATTCGGGATGTGATGTCCTTGGAATATTGCGATCCGTTTGATCTCGTTGTGCTAGGTGCGCATGGCAAGAACGGGGTGGTGGAGTTCTTCACCGGCAGCCTGTGCAAGGACCTGATTGAACGCGGCAACAAACCGTTACTGATCGCCAATGGTTGATTTGGCGTTGCCAAATGCCGCGTGCCCGCGA
>WTHG01000478.1:4593-5883 GCA_011523245.1 Verrucomicrobiales bacterium
AGCGGCGCGGGGTGGTGACCACCGTGCGTGTGGATTTGCCCAACTGCTGCTTCCCAGCCTATCGCGGGGACGGCAAACCCAGCACGATGCACACGCTGTTGCCCGAGCATCCGATTGCCAAGGGACTGCCGAAGACTTGGACGATCGCTAAGACGGAGATGTACGATGAACCGTTTCACGTGCCGAAGCCGGATCAGGTGGTGTTCAAGGAAACTTTCGCCGGCGGGGAATGGTTCCGCAGCGGCAGCGTGTGGAATCTTGGAAAGGGAAAAGTGTTTTACTTTCGCCCAGGCCATGAGACGTACCCGGTCTTTAAAGAAAAGTTTCCACTGCTTGTGATTGAAAATGCCGTGCGTTGGTTGGCGGCGGAATTACCCAAGGAAAAATGATGAAACAATTAATCGCACTCACAGCAGCGTTGTTGGCCGTAGGGTGCCACTCGATGGTCCCCGATGAAAAACTCTATTTGGCTACACCTCTGACGGCGACCAATTCCTTTACCGCGGGGATCGAGGGGCCGGCTTGTGATCGGGCAGGGAATATTTTCGCGGTGAATTATCAGAAACAACAAACCATCGGTCGCACCACACCTGCCGGTCAGACGGAGGTGTTTGTCACGTTGCCCAATGACAGCGTAGGGAACGGTATTCGGTTCGATCGCGCCGGGCGCATGTATGTGGCCGATTACGTGGGGCACAATGTGCTACGGATTGACCCGACCACGCGGGCCGTGACGGTGATGGCCCATGAGCCGATGATGAACCAGCCCAACGACCTTGCCATCGCGCCCAACGGCACATTGTACGCCAGCGATCCGAACTGGAAGGCGAAGACCGGCCAGTTGTGGCGGATTGATCCCGATGGCACCACCACGCGGTTGGCAGCGGACATGGGCACGACCAATGGCGTGGAGGTGAGCCCGGACGGCAAACGGTTGTACGTGAACGAAAGTGTGCAGCGCAATGTGTGGGTATTCGATATCCAGCCGGACGGTGGTGTGGCCAACAAGCGGTTGCTGCGGCAGTTTCCCGATCACGGCTTTGACGGCATGCGCTGTGATGCGGAAGGAAATCTGTACATCACGCGCTATGGCAAGGGAACCGTGGTCGTACTGTCACCAGCTGGTGAGGCGCTGCGGGAGATTGATGTGCTCGGCGCGCGCCCGAGTAATCTCTGCTTCGGTGGGCCGGACGGCCGGACAGTGTATGTCACCGAAGTGGAACACCGACGTTTGGTGCAGTTCCGTGTAGAAACCCCGGGCGCGGCCTGGACCCGTTGGGAGCGCTAGGC